>NZ_NFHI01000008.1:0-63056 GCF_002159255.1 Massilimicrobiota sp. An80 | reverse complement strand
TAATATTGTTTGCAAACAAATTATAACAGGAGATTCTCATTTTATAAAAAGCAACCCCAATTTAAATTTAAAGCAAGAAAAGACAGACCCCTTTAAAAATTTAAAGGCTAGGGTCTGCCTCGCAAATATTTAATATACCTTAAAATTCCCCATTGTTCTTTTTGTGCCATTTTTTTAAAATTATATTTCGTTATATCTACCGGTTCTACTAATAAACCTAAATCCACAATGCCTTTATCAAGATTATTTTTAATCGTATCAGAATTAGCTGTAATAATTTCAAATTTAACCAAAGGATTATCTTTTGAAAAACGACTTACTATTTGAGATAAATATTTCACTCCTAAAGCTTCTCCACAGCCAATCGTTATTAAACCTGTGATATGCTGGGCATCATGATTAAAATCTTCTTTTATTTTTTCTTCAATTTGTATCATCTCTTGTGCTCTTTGTCTAAAAAGCATACCTTCACTTGTGAGTTCAATGCTATGCTGTTTTCTTTCAAATAACTGAACGCCTAATTCATCTTCTAATTGAATTAATTGTCTTGATAAAGTGGGCTGTGTAATATGAAGCAACTCTGCTGCCTTTGTTATATTTTCTTCCCTGGCAACCATTAAAAAATATTTTAATACTCTTAGTTCCATGTTGATATCCCTCCTTCTATAAAAACAATAAACAAGAAGCTTATACTTCTTGTTTATGATCACATTAAATCTATTATTTTTGAGCCATCATTCCTACTAAACGATGAGGTTGATATGGTTCTTCCAAATAGGCTTTTTCTTCATCTGTTAGTTCTAATTCAGTTGCTTTCACAGCTCCATCAATATGATGAAGTTTTGTTGCGCCAACAATAGGTGAAGCCACTTTTGACATTAACCATGATAATGAAATTTCAGTCATTGACACATTATGTTTTTCAGCTAATTCCATAACTCTATCAATAATGATTCTATCTTGTTTTTCTGTAGCATCATATTTGCCTTTGGCATAGCTATCTTCCTGCATTCTTTTTGATTGTTCTCCTGGATGTTTAGCTAATCTTCCTGATGCCAAAGCACTATATGGTGTCATAGCAATGTTATCTTCTTTACAAAGTTTAGCCATTTCACGTTCTTCTTCTCTAAAGATCAAATTATAATGTCCTTGAATGGAAATAAATTCTTCATAACCTTTCGCACGAGCAATAGCATTCGCTTTCGCAAGCTGGTAAGCAAAACAGTTTGAAATACCGATATATCTTACTTTTCCTTCTTGAATCAATTCATGTAATCCTTCTAATATATCTTCAATAGGTGTATGATCATCCCAAGAATGACAAATATATAAATCAACATAATCCATATTCAAACGTTTTAAACTGGCTTCTAAACAATTTCTGACATGTTGCTTTCCAGAAATACCATTTGCGATTTCTTCAGGTGTTCTTGCTGAAAATTTAGTTGCAATCACAACATCTTCTCTTCTTGCAAAATCTTTAATTGCTCTACCTAAAAATTCTTCACTTGTTCCTCCCTGATAAGCCATCGCTGTATCAAAAAAGTTAATACCATTATCTAGCGCATACTTTATAATTTCTCTAGATTTATCTTCTGGCAAAGTCCAAGAATGCATTCCCTTTGTTGCATCACCAAATCCCATACATCCCAAACATACTTTTGATACTTTTAAATCACTATTTCCCAACATTGTATATTTCATATATTTGACCTCCTTCAAATCAATGCTTTTATCTTTCCATGTATAATCATCCATTCATAACTACCGTCCAGTCATCAAAATCTTTTCATTCTTCATTTATATAAGACAACTATTAAATAGATATATTCATATATATCATGGCTATCTCGACATCTATTATATTATTCTTTCTTACATAAAAAAACAATTTACAAAGATTTTATAAAGTCTATATATTGACATTTTTTATAAAATGTCTACTTAAATTCTTTCTAAAATCCTGTTGCACTGTTATTCTATTCTTTACTATCAATCTATGACATCTTTCATGAAATATAAATATAGACGAAAAGGATTAAAAAATCATTTAATCCCTTCTATCAATTCTCTTCATCAAGTGATAATGTCACAGTGACATTTCCTTGACCAAGAATTTTCATCAATTCACTTTTAGAAATTCCCTGTATTTTGCCTAATTGAGTAAAATTCCATGTATTAGGACGATAATAAATGACAAACATATGTCCTAAATACAAAATCAAATCACAAGCTTCAGTTGTTATGCTTTGATCATTGGTTGGTAAATGGAATCCCAAATCACCTACTTTTTCCATACTTGCATAATCTTCCATTTCAATTGTGATTGAGCCATTTTAAAGCTTTTCTTTTAATGCTTTTGTAGAAGAATTATCAACCAATAATGCCTTTAAAGTTTTTTCACCAATCTGAATCATCATAATTATCTGCTCCTTTTTACTTTTCATTCGATATCATTCTATTATTTTCATCCAAAATCATTTCATGATATATTTATTCAAGATATGCTTCAATTTCTATTGTCCCTGACATATCTTCAATATATTCACTTCCTGAAATAGCTTGTCCTAGTTCATAAAGACCACTGGCACTGCCAAAATCTTCATAAAACATGACTACATTTGTCCATGGTTCATAATAGGCTAATGTTCCTGTCACAGCATTAGCACTCACTGCATCTGTCATTGTTAAATCAACAGGTGGATAAAATATTTTTTCATTATCACTATAATTTTCTACTTCAATAGTCAGGGGTAATTGTTCATATAATGAGTTTGCTGCTTGGCTATCATTTAATTCAAAAAGAGTGATTTGTCCATTCGAAGTGACACTGATTTTTTTAGACTCCTTTGATGCCATATCTTGTTCAACAGTTTCCTGATGATCTTGAGTTTGTGTCGTACTCGTACGATTTGGTTCAGTCTGATTTTGACAACCCCATAGAGAAAAACACATCACTAAGGATAATATTATTTTGATAATATTTTTCATACTAACCCTCCTTTATTTCAACTTTAAATCATCTTAATTAAAAACAGAATGATGTCATTCATTTATTAATAAGAACTTTAAATCCAACATAAATTTCAATATGATGTATTTATTGCTTAGTTTTCATTTGATAAATAAAATAATCCAATATATCAATAGATTTATAACAAGTATGCGCTTTTTCCAATAAAGCCTGTCGATACCTTGTCAGCATATCTATTCTTTGTGATAATGTGCTATCA
This sequence comes from Massilimicrobiota sp. An80, assembly GCF_002159255.1. Classification (NCBI taxonomy): domain Bacteria; kingdom Bacillati; phylum Bacillota; class Erysipelotrichia; order Erysipelotrichales; family Erysipelotrichaceae; genus Massiliimicrobium; species Massilimicrobiota sp. An80. Next base: position 59,823 of record NZ_NFHI01000008.1, on the reverse strand, counting down.
CCTTCACTTATATATTGAATATACTTTTTCATATCCTGTATACTCATTCCTACATTTTTTAAAGTCATAAGAAAACTAAGCTTTTGGATGTCTTTTTCTTCATATATCTTTTCTCCATCTATTTGCTTGACTTCATCAAAAAAACCTTGATTTTCAAAATCCTGAATACAGTCAATAGGAACATTATATGTTAAACTGATTTCATTGATATTCATTGTTTCACCACCTTATCAATAAGTATTTCTACATATTTTACTTAACTGCTATCGTTTTAATAATTGGTTTCCTATCAATGAAAATGTCACCATAATCAATAAATAATCCAAGTAAAAACGAAGTTTCAATTCTGAAAAATCAAAGAACTTAAATTCAGTCATAAAGAACATATCTTGCCACATTCTTCTTTGATAAAAGACAAACAAACCACAAACGAGAACGGCTATCATAACTATATGGAATATTTGATGATGTCTTATATATAACGAACTTCTTTTCAATTTTGCTATCATCGCATTGAAATGGAATCCAATATGAATAGACATCACAATATATAGCCATGATGAAGAAACCAGATGCACTGTTCTTCCTAAAGATGTTCCTCCTAGATCTATAAAGCTTAGGACATCTCTTGAAATCATAAAGCCACTTACAGCTGTACATATCATAGCAATGAATAAACATGTATTGATGATGATTTGAAAGATTCTTACTGGTGTATATCTTCCTTTAAACAATGCTGTATACCATTTTCTATTCCAAATATGATGCCATATAAATAACAGACATAGGATGACTCCAAGCCATTCATGTACAAAATTTGACCATAGATGATATCCCATCACAACAATTAATAATATTGTCATGATGATATCTAAAATGATTTTATTCTTTTTCATCTAATCAACCATTCCTATATCTGATAACCATTGATTGACATCATCTTGACAGCTATCTGTATCAGGGCGATAGACACCAAATGCATCTAGCAGTGTACTATGAGGTAAAGCATCCTGTAAGTCTTCAATACTTCTTCCCAGTCCACCTGTCCCATGTGCACAAAATGGAATAATGGTTTTGTTGGATAAATCATAACTTTCAATAAATGAGAAAATGGCCATTGGACATGAAGACCACCAGTTCGGATAACCTAAAAATATAACATCATATTCATCCATATTTTTGACTGTATCTACAATTGTAGGTCTTGTCTGTTGTGCAAGTTCATCTGATGCACGATCTAAACATTCATCATAGTCACTGGAATAAGGTTCATCTACAATAATAGAAAACATATCTCCACCAACTTGTTCCTGGATAAAATGTGCGACTTTTTCTGTATTACCTGGTGCTAAAACACTGGCTGATGTCGAAGCATCAACATCTACACTTGATGGATTATCCACATGTGTATTATCTGCCCATGTAAAATAAGCAATCAATATTTTTCCATCTGAACTTATCGTTTCATTAGGTACAGAAACACTCTGTTGTTCATTAACCTTTGATACATTGTCATTGCTTTGACATGCACTTAATAGACATACACAAAATACGAATAAAAGGCATTTAATTTTTTTCATATCCTTCCACTTCCTTTCTAACTACATCTTATCTAACAAACAACCATATGTCTAATACTTATCAATCATATTGAGCCATGCTTATAAAGCATTTGTAAGTGTAGACTCTCTAATCGTATCCATACCTCAAATAAAGATATTTTATTCATTACAAAAAATTCCAAAAATAAAAAGAGTTGAAAATTATCAACTCTCATCTAGGCTTTTATTGCAAAGTATTAAGATTCTTTAGTAAACCCTTTTTCCTCTAAAGCTTTTTCTAAATCGCTTAATGGATATGTTCCGTCATCATTATATTTTTCTGGGTCTAATCCACAATTAATATGAATATAATCTTTTATTGTAGCATTATCAATTTCTTGTAATTCGTATGCTGATTCTAATATAATATTTTTATCATTTTTAGAAATACTCATTTCAACTCCTGAATTTTTATTATATTCATCTACTAGTGTAGCTTTATTATCCTCATACAATTCATTTACATAAGTCGTTGAGGCTTTAGAATAATCATATTCTGATTTCATCTGTACTTCATGTACACTATCATTAATAAAAATAATACTTAATTGATATTTATTTGTTATATCAAACCACTCATTTGTTTCACTATCAATATCTTCAGACTCTTCTGTCATAACATATGTTACACTTTCAGTATTATTTTGTGTTTCATTATCTATATTTTCTGACGAATTATTAGAACAACCTACTAAAGCAATGCACATTATTAATCCTACTATATAAAATATTTTTTTCATTCTATACCTCCTACCACTCAGATAAATTAGTACCTAAATCTTTATTTAATCCTTCAATACAACTTCCGTTGTCTAATTTACAATTCTTATTTAAATCATCATATCCGCTATAATGAATTAACTTATAACCATCATGATAAATTGATTTCTCATTAGACAATAATTTGCTTAACCATACTTCCTGACTATCTTCATCATATCCAGAAACAATATCACATGATTTCATATAATCGTAATCTGTACTTGTATCTGTAACTTTATCAAAATCGATTTTATCTGTACATAGAAAAACTCCTTTTACAACAGGAATTCCGCCATTACCCAAATAAGTAATTCCACCAGATACTGAAAAACCATTCTTTATGTAACTAAAATTTTTAGATTTAGGAATTTTAATCGAATTAACTTTATCACCAAATTCAGATATATCTTGATCGCCCATTTCAAAATATGACTCATCAACTTTCTTTCCACCGTTCATTTCACTTAAATCATCAAAAGTATAAAAGTCATAATTAGCACAACTTACAACTTTATCGTTTTCAACATAAAGCATAAGTCCATCCCAAGTGTTATTACCATTTTCATCTAGTTTTGTTAAACTATATATACCATTATAACTACTATCTCTTTTTGTTTCTATTTTGTATGAATCATCATTATAAGCATTTCCTGATTTATAATCAGACCATAATTTATATCCACCAAAAATAATTCCAAAAAATAAGACAACTCCTACAATATCAGATAATATCTTCTTAACAGTCGTCTTTCTTTTTAATCTTTTTACAGCTTTATCATATTCCTTACCATGAAGATTGCTGATATCTTCTCTTTTCACATATCCTTACCCCAAATATATATTTTATATCTATATCATTTTATTTCAGTATTATGTTTTCTACACTTTTATCATACAAAATCGATATTATATTCTTTAACTACTTATAATGATTATTTGCAATTAACTGCACTTTATGCAATTGAGGTGGTGCAGATGTCTTCGACTTCCGGTGTTTTTACATGAGAATAATCATATAGCAGTGTAAAAAAAGACTATTTCATATGATATGTATAATTTTTTATTACACATGTATTATACCATAAACGCAAACTTTTCTCAATGCAAAATTTGTGAAATACATAAATTTGTTTTGGATATTTCGACATAGATTGATGATGTTTGTTTTTTCTTATTTTTACTATAATAGCTGGTATAGGATATTGGGATAGATTGTTGACAATGTTCAAGAATGATAGTAATAATAAAATCAGAAAACAATATAAAGGCTTTACCTATTCGGGAATAATAACCCAAATAACCTATGGGAGCCATCTCAAAATACTGTATTTATATAACAAAGAGGAGGAGTAAGTATGAAGACGGATATCAAATATAAACAATGTAACGATAAACTTCTAAAAGAATATAAAAAACGTGGCGAGATTAGTCAATTTCCATATGGATGTTTGTATGGAATCGATACGTATACACTTTATTATTATAGGGAATCTGAACCCAATATTCCAATAGCTTTCATTTCTTTAGCATTAGAAGGAGAATCACTTACAATTTATGAATTTGAAGTTGTTAAGTCTAAGCAAAGACAAAGAATTGGACAATCCATCATCTCAGATATTCAGCAAAACGGAATCAATTTGATTAACAAATATTTTAATTCAATTAACTTAAATCCTTCAGACAAAGATGCATATGAATTCTGGGAAACTTGTGGTTATGAATCAGAAGATAAAGAAACTATGATTTGGGAAAAGAAATAATGAAATAGTTGTTATTGTTATAACTTTCACCGTCATAAAAAAATCCCTAAAAAATGAGACAAATCGAACTTTTAATAAAACTTCTGATTGAATAGTATGGAAAACGAGAAATTTTTAAAATATTTACTTCATTTACAGATTTTTTTGGATTCATATTATAATTAAAACACCATCCCTTCTTCGGTTGGTATTTTTTATTGGCCTAATACTTTCTTAATTCTTTCCATATCCTCTTCACTTAAAGTATTTTCTTTTCCTGAAGATAGAATTGTCTGAATCAAATTACCAGAATGAGTAAAAACAACATCAGAATTTACAAAACATGTGCTTGATGTATGAATACATATCCATCAATCCAACAATGAATCTGATTTTGTTTTAAAATCTGTGACAGTATATATGTTTGTCTTTTTACCTGTTTGATAGGGTTTTTTATAGAATCTTGATAATGGTTTCCTTTTCCTGATGTTTTAGTGATTTTCCATTCCCTATCATCTTCATTACCTTGAATATTGCCTTTATAATTCTTCGTTTCAACAATAACAATCCCTTTGTTGCTTAAAATAAGATTGTCTATCTCACTTCTCTGACCTTCATATTCAATAGGAATATTAGATAGAATAGTATAGTTTGAAGGTAGGTTTTCTAATACATTCTGTGTTCTTGCCTCTCCTTGAATACCACTTTTTAATCTTTGATATGGTCTTTGACAAAAATATATTAAAGCTGAACCAATAACCATGAATATAAAAGCAATAGGAAGATTTGACTTTAATTGGCTTGATTTTTCAAATTGAACATACCACTCATCGCTGCCTAAAGGAGCAGTGACACGTCCAGCAATAAAACTATATAAAAAATATATAACAAATATTGTTACACAAACATAGCCTATAACCACTCCAAATTTTAGATATTTAATTTTTGATTTGTTATCCATTTCTATCCCTATCTTTTCAACATCATAATTATATAAAAAAACTTTTGCTCAGTAAATACAGAATCTAATTTAATTATTATTCTTAAATTTTGTCTTAAATGTATAAACATGATAAAATACTAGTAATAGTGGTATACCGCTGGAGTGATATATTTGAAAGCAATATATTTAGAAAGGAAAGATGGATATATGTCATTTAATCACGCAATGCTCAATGAAGAATTAATGTGTTATGAAACGGGAAAATACTATCAAAATTCATCATGCTTTTTTATATTAAAACAACTAAAATACATCAAAAAATCTTATAGATTATTAAAGGAGTATTTATGTTAAAAAAAATCATCATTTCTCTATTAGGTCTATCGTCAATATTAAGTCTCCTGTTTCTTTGGTTTTGCTCTTGGAGATTAGATTTATACGTTGAGAATAAAGATGATGATTCTTTTTTTCATTCCACTCAAATAAAAGGATATGCCAGGGGATTAGATGAAGCTAAGTTTCAAAGAAGTCAATATAATGAAAAAGATTTGCTTATTTTATTTCGTGATTGTGATATATTTCAATATCCTCATATTTATTATGAAGACACGATTTATTTAAAAACATCTGCATTACATTATTCATTGCATGATGCAAACACTTATGCACAATTTTCAATTAGCGGAAAATATTCCCAAGAAAATCAAGATGAATTTGAAAAACTGCAACAAGATTTTGAAAATGCTTTAGATAAAAACATAGCAAAAAGAAATTACAATTTTACCAGTTATATTGAATCAAATAAAAACCAAAATAATACTTCTTATACATTTACAATTTACTCTACTTTAATTTTCCCATTAACAAAAGAAAACATTTATGAGGAAAAAGGGTTATATGAACCACAAAATTATAATAAAAATGACATTCAAGTGGGAAGAAAACTATTTGAATATGATTTTAAGATATACCAAACAAACATTCAAAAGAAAATAAACCAATATAAACTGTACTGTGAAATATCTACCATAACACTTTTTCTATCAATCCTTTTGCTTATAATTTATTTATTCAAAAAAAGCTAAACGTATCATAACCACGCCTAAAAGACGTGGTATGTACGCGCCCTAGAAGGGCATTCTGTTGCGCTGTGTTTCACACTCTGAAGCCTGACAGCCGCAACGCCTTTTCTGGCTAGCCCTTTAAGGGCTTTTATTTTTTGCCTCCTTTTACTGGCTCACCCGTGAACGGGTCTATGAATTCTCTCATACTCATTTGATCATATAGCTTATCTTCCTGCAATTGATTTTGAATATATTCCTTGATTACTTTTTCATTCTTTCCAACTATTATCATACTAAAATAGTCTTATCATTTAAAGTGATTATTTCTTATTCATTCACTTTGATAAGACTTTTTCTTTTATTTTGACTATTTTCTTTATTTTTCTTTTTATTTAATTTGGCATTCAACACTTTGTTCTTCTTGACCTTTTTGATAGCTATCTTCAAGTTCTCCTGACTTAAAATCTTTTCCATTAATTTCATTTGCTGCTCCTCCTCTATTTGTAAATCTATCCGGAACCATCCCAATTACCTTTACCATCTATGGTTGCGCTCCATAGTTCTAGGCTATCCTCATATTCGGACTGTCCAGACATTGCTTATAGTGATTTGCACTCTATAAACGTTTCAGTCCTTCAGTATCTCTACCTACTATGACTTCATCTGACTTCTTATGGCAAACCTTTTTCGACCGAGGGTACTATCACTGATTTTAAAGTTTACTAGACTTCCTCGTCCATAAGACCTCCCGGGGTAATTCATGAACCCTCTTTCTTTCACAACGTCCTGATTTACTGTCTTGGTTTTACGTTTACCTTTTGGACTTCGATTTGTTATGCAACCTTATCCACCATTTAGCCTTATATCAGGTTTCTGTTCGTACGCTCGAAAGAATCGCTACACCACTTCCTTCACCCATGACATCACTGTCAACGGCTTGTGGTTCACTACACTTGGCGGTAAATACCCGTGGTTGGTTTATCTCCAACTGAATTCATGCCATGCCCGGCACACATATAAAAAATGAACATCATTTTTATGACATTCATTTTTATCATCTATTCATTTTGGGAAGGATAAAAAGAATAGATTCAACAAAATATGATAATATAACAGAGCAAATATTAGATTTGTCTGGCTGCTATAAATCCTTCATGAATAGCATCGTAAATTTGACGAACTTTCTTGCTATCCCCTATATTATAAACTTCCATTTCTGTATTTTCTTCTAATTGATTTGCAAGATCATACTGAGGAGTAAATCCTGCTGCAATAACAACATTATCAGCATCAACAGTATTTTCGTTACCCCATCTGTCAATTAAAACTACCCCATTATCTTCTACAGCAACCAAACGTTTACCAGTCATAATTTTTATATTTGATTGAGCAATGGCAATATTATAAGCTTGACAAGATGAACCAGAATTAGCTAAGAAAGTATCTGCCATTTCTACAATGGTTACATTTTTTCCATCATTATCTAATTCTAGTGCTGTTTCAGCTCCTGTAATACCTCCACCAATAATAACGACATTTTTTCCATCAACAACTCGAGAACCATTTAAATAGTCATTTGCATAAACAACTGATGACTTATCACTACCTGGAACATCTAAAATTCTTGTTTTACCTCCTATGGCAATAATAACAGCATCATAGCCACCTTGAACAAGCATATCATAATTTGCTTCTTTTTTAACTAAAGTAATATTAGGATCATGGGTAATATGGTCTTCATAATAATTAATCAAACGTTTGATATTTGCCTTATTGTCTGGTTTACTTGCTTCTATCATAGCACCACCAAAACTTCTCTTTTCAAAAATAGTGACTTTATGTCCTCGTAAAGATGCCGTCAATGCTGCCTCACATCCTGCTGGACCAGCACCTACAATTGCTACATTTTTCTTAACTTCAGCTTCAACAATAGGTTTGCATTCAAATCTGTATAAAGTTGGATTCACTGTACAATGGATTGGTGTATGACCTAACATTCCTTTATCAATACAACCGATCATACAATTGATACATGGTTTAATATCTCTTGCTTTCCCCTCTTTCGCTTTTTTAGCCCATGCTGGGTCAGCCAATTGAGAACGTCCTAAAGCCACAAAATCACCATTTCCTTCAGCCAGCATTTTTTCTGCCTCTTCAGGAGAGAAAATATTGTGTCCAATAAATACAGGAATATGAACAGCATCTTTAATCATTCTTGTATGTTCAGCATTAAAAGCATTTGGCAATAAGAATTGTCGAGATGCAGTTGCATGTGTCCCACCCATCATATTTAAATGAGATACACCTTCTTTTTCTAATGCTTTCGCAACTTCAATTGTTTCCTCTATACGAATTCCTTCTGGTTCCCAATCTTCAGTACTTAATTTAACACCAATAGGAAAATCAGCTCCACATTTCTGTTTCATATTTCTGACAATCTCTATCAATAATCTCATACGATTATGTAGTGATCCACCATACATATCAGTACGTTTGTTATCATGAGGTGATAAGAAATTTGTAGGAATACATCCAGCAGCCCCATGAATTTCAAGGACTTCAAACCCAGCTTTTTTTGCTCTTAAAGCAGCATCTCCAAATTTCTCTACTAAATCATGAATTTCTTCAATAGTTAAAGCTCTAGGCATTTTAAATCCCATTTCATACCATGGTTCAAAAGTAATTGGTGATGCTCCAATAACATCAGCACTTCCTACAAATGCTGCATCTCTACCAGGATGTGCCAATTGTAGACCAGGAGTTGCTCCATGTTCTTTGACTGTTTCTGCCAACAAAGTTAATCCAGCAATAAATTCATCTTTGTCCGCTCTTAAACCACAAGATGTCATAGGAACAGGTACAGCATTATCCATAAAAATAAGTCCAGCACCACCATCAGCAGCTTGTGCATAAGCTTTAATTTGTCTATCAGTGACTGTACCATCTGGATTACCTAAGTACGTTCCCATAGAATTACGTACAATTCTATTTTTGATAACAACGTTTCCAATTTTTCCTTTTTTAAATAGATGAGGGTAATATTTGTTTTTCATACTTTATCTCCTTATATCTTTATTATTTCTATAAATAATGATATAATTATGATAAATAATTAACAAGCGATAAATCACTTAAAAAAGTTGCATATGCAACTTTTTCATAATGAATGTTGCATTAGAGAGGAAAAAATGAGTAAAGATTTAAGAAACATCAAAACAAAAGAAAATATTGAATCACATTTTATCAATTTATTAGAACGCTATAAATTCCAAGACATTACCATTAAACTATTAATTAATGAATGTCAAATCAATCGTTCTACTTTTTATAGAAATTATGAAGACAAATACGATTTAATTTATAAAATAGTTGAAGAACTCATCAAGCAATTTAAAAAAAATATTCATTGCCAATTTATTACTCTTCATTTAAAAAAAGAGAATGATTTTAAACCATATTTTAGTTCATTATTAGATTATTTTAATAAACATAAAGATATTTTTATAGTGTTATACAATAATGATTTACCCATAAATATTTTTGATGAAATGCTGACAATCTATAGTCATTATTTATTAAACGAACTTATTTATCATTATCACATTAGTGATTCTCAAATCAAAATTGCTAATTATTTTTCAAAAATTATTGCTTCAAACATCTTAGTTGCTATAAAATGGTGGCATCTAGAAAGCCCACAAACATCAAAAGAAGAAATATTACAAATCATCACTATTACTATCACAGAAGGTATTTTAGCAAGTTTACATTCCCAATTTTTATAAATAATTTGAAAATAAAATAATTTTCTCATAACAATACTAGAACACGAAATCATTGCTTTATGACAATTCATTTCTTGTTCTTTTTTTAATCATAAACATATGATTACCAATAATTTCATCATAAATGAGCTAAAAAATATACAAATAAACATTTATATTCAAGATAAAAAAATGAATCCGCATCTTAATTATCAAACTTTTATATCTAGTGAATATTCTTAAGCTTCATTCGTCTTGCTTTTATCTTTCCAAGAACACCCGACAAGTACATTGCAATCACAATTAACATACCAAAGTCCAAACCCAGCCCTGCACTTGCTATATATTCGTATAAACTGTCTGGTGTATTCAAACCTAATGTTTCAATTACTAAAAACGCTATCATTCCTAACAAAGCAGCAATCGTTAACCAAAATAATTTTATCTTTATTTTTTGATTTATTGTTTCCGCATAATCCGATAACTTTAATACTGTTTCTTTGACTTCTTCATTCATTTTCTCACCCTTCCTTTCTCCATCAATAATTTCAGGGATACCCACATTATAGAACTCAGCCAAATTAATCAAAATACTTATGTCCGGCATATTTGTGCCTCTTTTCCCAATTTGAAATTGTCTGTCGTGTGACGTAAATTTTATCAGCTAACTGTTCCTGTGATAAATGTAGTTGATCACGATATTTCTTGATTTGTTGTCCTATTTCCATTGTATTTCCTCCTCTTTTCATACTTATTATATAATGTCTTTATTTACAATGTCTAATACCTATAATAAATATTTATCATGCTTACAAAGCATGTTTTATCATTAATGCTTTTCTTGTATTCCTTGCATCAATTCCATATATTTTTATGATATTATACATATCAATCATTGTGAAAACATGATAAGATATTTGATAGAGGAAGTGTTAATATGTTACTGACTATTCATCAACATAAAATTGAAATCAATCAGCCTGCAAGTTTAGAAGCAATTGCGAAAAAGTATTTTCCAGACCAGCAGATTTATGCTGGTATAGTGAATGGGAAATTATACGAACTCAATCATATTATTGAAAATGATGCGACTATTGAATGGGTCGATGAACAAAACATCATTGGTAAACAAATCTATGAAAGAACGCTCACATTTGTTTTTATTGTGGCGACAAAACAATTATTTAAAGATGCTGTGATTCATGTTGAATTTACGTTTCAGGATGGACTATACTGCTCTATTCAAAAAAAGGAAAGTCTGACACCACAGGATGTTGATCAAATCAAACAAAGGATGTTAGATTTGATTCAAAAACAATCCAAAATAACACGTCATGTCATGCCACAAAATCAGGCTATTGACTTTTTTAAACAAAATCATCTTGAAGATAAAGCTCATTTATTACAATATCGTTCAAAAGACACATGCAGTATTTATGAAATGGAAGGCATTTATGATTATTTTTATGGTTTTATGCTCCCTGATGCTTCATATCTCAAACAGATTTCTCTACAGTTCTTTGCGCCAGGATTACGTTTAGGACGTTATGATGCCACTTTTCAACACTATAAACTTTTCCAAATCATGAAAGAATATGAAGAATGGGGAGAGTTAATAGATGTGCCTACTGTCGCAAAGATGAATGAAAAAATTGTCAAAGGTCAAATCAATGAACTGATGTTAATGTCAGAAGCGATGATTGAAAAGAAATTAGCTGAATTAGCAACATATATAGCCAAAGAAAAAGAGCATCTCAAAATGATTTTAATTGCAGGTCCTAGTTCTGCAGGTAAGACAACTTTTTCTAAGCGTTTAGGTATTCATTTAAAAATATTAGGGATGAGCCCTATCACAATTTCCATGGATGATTTTTATTTGAATCGTACACAAACTCCTAAGCTTCCTGATGGCAGTTATGATTTTGAAAATATTGAAGCTGTGGACTTAAAATGTTTCAATGAAACCATGCTTCATCTGATTCATCATAAACCTGTTTATTTACCTCGTTATCATTTTCAAACAGGTTTAAGAGAATATGATAAACATCCTACTGTATTATCTGATCGTCAAATTCTTATCATTGAAGGTATTCATGGATTAAATCCACGTACTTCATACTATATACCTGAAAATGCGAAAATGAGAATATATATCAATGCTTTAACTCATTTAAATTATGATAATCATAATCGTATTCCAACATCGGATTATCGCCTGATTCGTCGTATTGTCCGTGACTATCAGTTTAGAAATGCTGATGCTACAGAAACAATCCGTCGTTGGAAAAATGTAAAAAATGGAGAAGACAAATATATTTATCCTTATCAGGAAGAAGCCGATGCTATTTTTAATACATCTATGGTATATGAGCTCGCTGTCTTAAAACCAATTGCTCAAAAGTTATTATTACAAGTATCCCCAGAATCTAAAGAATACATTGAAGCTAATCGTCTTTGTAAACTGCTAGATTACTTTGTAGAAGCCAAAGTGAGTGTACCACAAACTTCAATTCTCGCTGAATTTGTAGGTAATTCTATCTTTCAATAAAAAAGATGTCGATGTGTTTAACATACCGACATTTTTTCATGAAATAAACAGACTAATAAAATCAGAAAATATTTTTGCGATAAATTCAATAATATTGACACACCATTGACTCAATGTTTCCATCATTGTCCCTACACGATTATCCGATGTATCCTGTAAAGTAATGACTGACTGAATTTCTTTTCTTGAAGATACATCTTCTTCAAACTGATCAATCTGTCTTTCAAACAAAGTTTTAGATACCTGATGATCACCAAAGAATAAGCTCATCACACATATAAGAAGCAATACACAGCACAAATCAATCCAAAACTGTTTCATGCACTTAAATATTCATCTAAAACCATTGCTAAAATATTCAAAGAATTTTGAACTTCTTCATATGTGTTTTCATTTGCTCCAACTTCTATTAACACCATATTATCAGTAACACCTTGATTATAATGACTTTGTTTAAGATAAACACCTCGACATATTTTAGGAATCTTTTCATTCAACATATCAGCCAGTTTTTCACAACGCTTATTGACTGCACTGTAATGAGAACTTCCCTTTCCCACAACAAACATTAATTTTGCATAATTTTTATGATCCACAGTAATTGTTGATAAGTTCTTTTTAATAGAATCCCTATGAAAATCAATCACTAAATCATACTTTCCATGTTTTTCAACTGCCTGTGTTAAATACTTTTGTGAAACACTATATGATTTGGCATAATCAATATGATTTTTGGTTTTATACAATTCAAAATCCGTTGTTTCATAATCGACTTCATAACCTCTGTTTTCTAACAATTGCATTAAATAACGACTCCCTTCTTTCACTGACTTTGTTGCATATTTCTCACCTTGATGCGTATTATAAATATAAATTGATTTTCCATTAAGCTGCTTTTTCACATGAGTTGTTGTTAATGAAGACACAACATTTTCAACACTTTCACTATAAATGCTTTGAAAAGGAAGATTGAATAAAATCACAATCACCACAACTATTTTGAAAATAATTTTTATATTTTTATTCATGAAACCTTCCCTCCTCTAACTATACAATGAACTATATGCAAAAAAAGTTATTTTTAGTACATAAAAAAGAAATTCATAAAAGAATTTCTTAATAAGTTATACTATTAATACTTGTTGATAATAATTTAGATAACATTTCAATATCAAAATCAATCTGTTTATCACTCATAACAAATTGATTTTCAATGGGATTTAAAACTTCATTTAATAATTGGATACGCTTTTGTTCACTTAACTGTCCAATTTCTCCTAATATCAATCGTCTTTGCACTTCATTCAATCGTCCTTCATAACGCTTACGTTTTCCTACCTTTAAGGCTGTTGAAGGATCTAAAGATTCTTTAAAATAACCCTCTAACAGATTATAAACATCACTCACTAAACTAGAAACATGAATGACTGTTGGTACACCAATAGCCAAAACAGGAACACCCATTGTTGCTTCACTTATATTTTTACGATGATTGCCAATTCCACTTCCTGGATATATACCCACATTATTCATTTGAATCACACGACAGATCTTTTCATAACTTTGTGCACACAATGCATCAATAGCGATAACCAGATCAGGCTGAAATTCCTGTACCAATGCCAACAACAAATTGGCAGTTTCCATACCCGTATGTGCCATTACCCCTGGGGCAATACACATCGTATCATAATACTGATGACGATGTCTTTCCTCAATAGAATAATGATGCGTGGCACGAATCTGATTCAATGTTCTCGGTCCAATCGCATCACTTGTGAGAGTGGGATTTCCCAATCCTATCCATAAGATAAGCGGATCTATTTTCTTGACCTTCTCTTTAATAAGGAGAGATAACTGCTTTTGAAAATGTTGTGAAATTTTTTCAAAATCCTGATAATCAAGAAAACTGATTTCAATATATTTACCTATATCATGAGGATAAAGAGGACTGGTCTGTAATATTTCAAATGTTTCAATAGAAATATCTCCATCTTGTTTTTGATGATGTTTATAATCTTTATCTCGTGTTGCATAAGCCAATGATTCTATGGCTAAATCGCTACGTGTATAATATTTATTCATATTCTCACCATTATAAGCATTACCAAAATTAAAAAAATATAATCAATTATCAATAAAACATTGCATTTATCATCTATTTTTGATAGAATAACATGGCAAAAGTCAAAGTGAGGTGAAAGATAATGGCAAACATGAAACAACAAATCAAACGTTATAAAAATGACAACAAAAAACGTTTAATCAACAATTCTTATAAAAGTGCTTTAAAAACAGCAATTAAAAACGTAAAAGCTGAAGTTGAAGCTGGAAATAAAGAAGCTGCAATTGCTGCATACAATGTAGCTGCATCTAAATTAGATGCTTCTGTCAGCAAAGGAATTCATCATAAAAACTATGCTAGCAGACAAAAATCTAAATTAGCAAAATTAGTGAACTCTATCGCTTAATGAGATAGAGTTTTTTATTTATCTTGTATGTCAAGTTTTCTTGACATACATTTTTTATCATCCTATAATAAAAGTGTAAAGAAAACTTGACATGAGGTGATATAATGCATAAAGAAGATATTTTAAAAAAGAATCAAAAAACAATGAATAAAGAATATGACTTTTTTCTTGATCAAAAAACACTTCCTATATTAATGACTGTTTTTATCATTTTGTGTTTTGCAATGATGTTATTCTCTTTTATAACCCCATTCCAACAGGAAATCTTTTATACCTCAACAACCCTGTTATTGACGTTTCTTGCATCATACTTTCTTGCTTATTTCTATTATTTACGTATATCGAAATACTTATATATAGGCCTTTTCTTCCTTGTTTTCTTGATGTTTTCTATAAGTTATCTGTGGTTATTGATTTGGTAGGTGAAACATATGGATAAAAATAAAATTCTTGATTTATATCGTCATGAAAAAGATGAAAGACAAGTTCAATGCCAAAGAAAAGCGTTATTGAAAGGTATGTCTTTTCTTGTAACTGTTGCTCTCACATTGATGTTCTTTTCTTTTGAATTTCAGGAAGTTCCAACAGTCTTTTATACCATTTATATCTTGATTATGCCTATAGCTGGATTGTCATTGAGTATGCGTGGATGGTATGACAAAAATAAATTCTATTTCATATGTGGGCTTGGTTTGATTGCTCTTTGTCTTATCAATGGTTATCAATATATATCTATCATGGTTGGCGTTTAATATGAATGAAAAATTAGTACTTAAAAATCATTTAAGAAAAGCAAGAAATGAAAAAGGGCTCTCACAAATGGAATTGGCCAATATGGTTGGTGTATCAAGACAGACAATCTCATCTATTGAAAATGGACAATTTAATCCTACTGCTAAACTGGCATTAATTTTATGTATTGCATTAGATAAGACATTTAAAGAAATCTTTTATTTTGATATATCAATTTGACTTTCGTTAGTCATAGGATTATCATGTGTATATGCAAAAAGGAGGAACATATGGAACGTAAAAGTATTGCAATTGAGGATACATGGGATTTATCTCGTATCTATGCAAATAAACAGGAATTTTATACAGATTTAGAAAAAGCAAAAGATTTATTATCATCTTTGCTTCAACAAAAAGATTCTTTTTTAGAAAATGATGATCAATTCTTAAAGTTTCATCAAGATGAAACAATGTTATCTCGTTATATTCAAAAATTACATTGTTTTGCGCATTTACATTGTGATGTTGAACCTAATAACCAGGAATATCAAACAATGTATGCCGCCATTCTTTCATTCTATGATCAAGTGACTTCATCTTTAGATTTCTATACTGTTATGATGATTGAAAACAGTGATAAAGTTGCTCAATATCTTGAAGATGAAAAATTAGAAGATTATCGTTATAGTTTACAGGAAGTTTTAAGACAAAAAAAGCATGTCTTATCACAGGAATTAGAAACTATTGTTTCTAAAACATCTTCTATTTCTGATATTTCTTCTCAAGTGTTTGATGCTTTAAGATTAGATTATGACCCTGTTCATGTAGATGGAAAAGAAAAAGTCTTGAACAGTGCAACCCTAACAGAATTTCTTAAAAACAAAGATCCTAAAGTCAGAAAAGAAGCGTATCATAACTTCTTTAAAGAATATAAGAAATTTGAAAATGTTTATGCTGCAACATTATCTGGTGTTATGAAAAAAGATGCATTTTATGCTGATGTGAAAAACTTTGAAGGACCATTGGAAGCCAGTCTTTTTGATGATAATGTACCAACATCTTTATTCTTTAAAATTTTAGAAAAAGCAAATGTACAATATCGTCCATTATTTCATCGTTATAACGCTTTAAAAAAGAAGATTTTAAATCTTGATACGATGTATAATTATGATTTGAATATTCCTTTGGTTCAATACCAGACAAAGAAATACACAATTGATGAATGTTTTGATATTATTTTAGATGTTGTTCAAATCTTTGGTGAAGATTATGTCAACATCATCAAAAAAGCCAGAGAAGAAAGATGGATTGATTATTATCCACATGCTGGTAAACGTATTGGTGCCTATTCAAGTGGCTGCTATGATACAAATCCATATATTCTTATGAATTTTATTGGTGATTATAATTCACTTTCAACGATGATTCATGAATTAGGTCACAGTGCCCATAGTTATTTATCTTGTCATCACCAGTCACCAGTAAATTGTGATTATCGTATTTTTGTCGCTGAAGTTGCTTCAACAGTCAATGAAACATTGCTCATTAACTACATGTTAGATCATGCTTCAAGTGAAAAAGAAAAAGCCTATTTCTTATATGAACTCCTAGAAAATTGTGTTGGTCTTATTTTCAGACAACCTATGTATGCTGACTTTGAGCATATTTTACACACATGGGCTAAAGAAGGAAAACCAATGTCATCACAAATGATTACAGATTTGTATTATACTAAAAACGCTGAATATTATGGACCGGAAATAACAATGGATGAATATGTAGGTTATTCTTGTTATTATATTCCTCATTTCTATTATAACTATTATGTTTATAAATATACTTTAGGAATGACTGTTGCTTTAGCCATTGTCTCACGTTTATTAAATGGTGATGAAAAACAAAAAGAAGCTTATCTCAACTTCTTAAAATCAGGTGGCAGCAAAGATCCTGTTGACCTTTTAAAAGATGCTTTAGTCAATCCTTTAGAAGATCAATTATACGATGATGCTTTCCATTATTTTGAAACAATTTTAAATGAATTTGAAAAAATTATCCTAGATATGTCAAGCACTTTGTAATAAAGTGCTTTTTTTATAAAGCAACTGATAGTTGACAAAGAGTTGGTGGTCTTTTGAATATCATTTGATATAATGATTATACAATGAAAGGTGGTTTATCAAATGTCATTAGGTCAAAATATAAAAAAGAAGAGACAGCAAATGAAATTATCTCAAGAATATGTTGCTGAAAGATTAGGTGTTAGTAGACAAGCTGTTTCAAAATGGGAAACAAACCAAAGTGAACCCTCAATGAAAAATCTTATTGAACTTGCTGAATTGTTCCAAATCAGTTTACCTGAACTTACAGATACAAAAGATTCACACATACCAATCATCAATCAGCATGTCAAATGTTCTTATTGTGGAAAAGAAGCTCGATATTTTTTAGACCAGACAAAAACTCAAGCCTATTGCTCACAAACATGTCAATTGGCACATACTGAAGCTTTAAACAAAATCCAAAAACAACTGAAATGGTTTTATCTTGGTATTATCTTATCTATTCTCCTTTTATTAACAAGTGCTTTATCTCTTTTACCATTTCAAAAAAACATAACGACAGGATGTGGTATGTTATGTCTAGGTATGACACTCATTCTATTTCCCTTTTGTACACCTGAAACCTATCAAAAATTTGGCTATCTTAAGAGCACTCAAATTGGACGTTTTTTAGGCTTTCTCGTTGAATTATATGCTCTTTTTATACTATTTCTATGAATAATTAAAGCAGTGTTTTCCACTGCTTTTTCTTCTTGAAATAGAGGTATATTCAAAGAATAAAAAATCCCTAAAATCAATATAATCATCAATAAAAAACCATCGACATATATGATGATATGTTTACTTCTATTCAATTGTATATCCTATTTGTTTAATCATTGTTGTGATATCTTCTTGTGATAATGTCTGTTGTAACAATGAAGAAGCGTTTGACATTTTCATTACAATTCCATGATCTACAATCATAAATCCCTTTGATGAATAGGCTAATTGTAATTGATCTTCTTTCTTCTTATAATAATCATAACTGTCTTTTTGATCTTCAAAAGCTTTTGTAGCATCCTCTTGTGTATAATATGTATAAATTCTTAAATAAGGGTTATTATAAGTTCCTGTTTTTTCCATATCCGTTAAAGAATCAACTGCTATATATTCAGGTGAAAGACGTTGTTCCCAATTCCCTAAAATATGATTTTTTTCTTCAACATAAGGCTGCATCTGATCTAAGACAACTTGTCTTTGTTTCATCATCGCAAAAATTGCTTCTCCATCATATGGAAAAGATGCCAAGAAAGCCTGCCATAATCCTATAGCTATACATACAAATACAACAAAAACAGTCCATTGTACACTATATTGATAAACTTTAGGGAACTTCTCATTTGATGCATATAACCCTTGATGTTTTTTCAAATAGAATTGTTGACGACGTAAATATTGTCTTTTGATTTCACTAATACGTGTCTTTATAATTGTATAAAGACCCCATACAATTGTTAAACAAATACAAAAAGAAATGACTTTTACGAATTCTAAATCTAAGATTTCAAAATAATAAAATAATGGAAAATGACTGACAATTCCATAACAAAAATCTAAAAGACTATAAATCCAATCTCCTAAAGGTATATATTCTAAAATATTTTTTAATCTTAATGCACTCACAGCCTGAAAATTTCTATAATAAGAAATCAAAAGAGCTGTTGATATATAGATAGGCATTGAAAATGCACCAAAAATATTTTTAATACTATTTGTAAAAGTACGAATGTATAAAATGATTTGTTCTTTTTTTGTTAAATCTTGAACAGTCCCTTCTACAAGTTCATGATTTTGAGCAATTTTGATATAGGCATAATAATAGCGTTCAAAAAAATGATGGTTTCGTCTAGTATGTATTCTTTTTTCAAAAGATTGACGAATATAATCCCAAGGATCATCTTGACAACACTGTAAACTGTGATAACAATCATCAAGACTCATTTGTATTGATGTTTGTTTTTGATGATCTTTTTTAAATAAACTGATTATATATAAAGTCGTAAATAACACAATAAAAAGAAATGTTAATCCTACAATACATAAAAATATCGGTGAAACTTGTTGAAAATAAGTGATTGTTTCTGTTGGAACACGAAAGAGCCCCTCCAACAAACTTACTCCTATTTCACTGATCAACTGATAAATCCCTTTAAAAAAATCAATTGAGAAAAACAGATAAACAACCCCTGTTGCACAGATCATTGATCCTGATACAATAAATAAGATTGCAAATAATAGCCAACTGATTACATTCCATACGCTATAGATTTTAGTCATAATCTGACGATACTGATATAAAAATGTATGTAACTGTGTCTGATTATTTGTTGATATCTGTTGATATGCTTTTTCTAATTCTTCGTTATCATTGTCTGTTTTCAGTTTTTGATACAATTCATCAACAATATGCTGATCACGAAAAAAAAGTATATCTTCATACTTGATCATAAATTTCCTCTCCCTCCTTTGGTTAGTATAGCATAACGGTCGAAAAAAGGAAAATATTGTTTATTGATTTTCGATAACTTTAATATTTGAAAAAATCACTCTCAATAGAAAATAGGGAATAGATTTATTTTTTGAATAACTTCGTGTATAATAAAAACAGAAACGAGGTTAGATTATGTTAAGAACAGAAACAAGATCATTTCAAATTGGACATTTAACAATGGGTGGCAATAATCATGTCATTATTCAATCTATGTGCAATACCAAAACAAAAGATGTAGAAGCAACTGTTAAACAGATTCATGAGTTGGAAAAAGCAGGTTGTGAAATGGTAAGAGTGGCGATTTTTGATAAAGAGGATGCATCAGCAATTGCTGATATCAAAAAACAGATTCATATTCCTCTAATTGCTGATATTCATTTCGACTATCGTTTGGCTTTACTGGCAATTGAAAATGGTATTGATAAAATTCGTATCAATCCTGGTAATATTGGTTCTATGGATAAGGTTAAAGCTGTTGTAGAAGCCTGCAAACAACATCATATTCCTATTCGTATTGGTGTCAATGGTGGTTCTTTAGAAAAAGATATTTTAGAAAAATATGGAAAACTAACGGCACAAGGGATGATTGAAAGTGCCAAAAAACATGTTGATATTTTAGAGTCATTAGATTTTCATGACTATGCCATTTCTTTAAAATCATCCAATACTTTATTAACCATCGAAGCTTATACTCTTGCCAGTCAAACTTTTGATTGTCCTTTACATATTGGTGTCACAGAAGCTGGCACAAAGCTTGGTGGAACGATCAAATCAAGTTTAGGTATTGGTACATTGTTATATCAGGGTATTGGTAATACGATTCGTGTCTCTTTAAGTGCTGATCCTGTAGAAGAAATCAAAGTTGCTAAAACATTATTAAAGGAATTAGAACTGATTGATCATGTTCCAACTTTGGTATCATGTCCAACTTGTGGTCGTATTCAATATGATTTGATTCCAGTCGCAAATGAGATTGAAGATTTCTTGAATACCATCCATGCTGATATCACAGTCGCCATCATGGGATGTGCAGTCAATGGCCCTGGTGAAGCAAAACATGCTGATATTGGTATTGCCGGTGGTGTTAAAGAAGGTTTATTGATTAAAAAAGGTGAAGTTATAAAAAAAGTCAAACAAGAAGACATGGTCCAAGTCTTAAAAGATGAAATACTCAAAATGATAGAAAAGCAATGACAAAAAATCATTGCTTTTTTATATTGGCATTTTTTATTTCTACTATCTTTTATAAATCCCATTTGATTTGAGCCATACATCGTAATAAATCATCTCAATATTTCTGTGATTTCCAAAGAATTTGACTCTTATTTATATCTCCAAGTTCAATATCAAAAAGAACATTTTTTATATCATTCTCAAAAAATATCCATCTGATTCCATTTGTATAAAGAACCTTTTTAAACGATTGAATATGTCCATTTAACTGTTCATCATTTCCATCAAGTGAAACTGTTGGCATTTTTACTTCAATACATCCATATAGCTTCGCATTACTGTCCTTTTCTCTTGCCAATACAACAAAATCCGGGAAACCTGCTTGCCCATAAAACTTCATTGAAATATCACTTTTTCTCCTTGCAGATACATCTCGTATAGATAATGGACATGTATTTTATGATTCTCTTATCATACTTGCTACAATGGAATAAAGCTCAATTTCTACACCAGCATTTTGAATCAGTGCTAATTCTATTTCTTCTTTATAATATTCAAAATTTCTTAATACCGACACACTTTATCCTCTCCATTTTTATCATTTCATTAAACGATCTTGGACAATCCTCATATTTTATTATCTTTAAATAACATCTTCTTACTCACATTTGTCAATGATTGTCTTTTTTTATTTTTAAAAAACCAATCAGAATCAAAATAATACCTAAAATAGCAATGGGAATATAAACCATATTTGGAAGCCTATAAACAAATTTATCTATCCCAGACATCACAATATAAATGACAATTCCTAAACTTATAAAAATATTCTGATTTTTCATAGTCTCATCTCTCTTTCAACTCTCACCAACATCTATATCCATTATATCATAATATGTTTATTAGCAGATTTATAAAATAAATAAAAACAAAGATTGCCCTGAGACAATCTTTACTCCATAATAAATTTAGCACTGTTTAAAATCAATTGACTTGCTTGAATACGATTTAAATCACGTCTTAAACCTTCTAAATCAATCTTTTCTAAAATATCTTTTTTATCCATTTGATATTGTTGTGACATCAAATCAACCTGACGGTCAACATCTTCATCACTTGTCATTAAATTTTCAACACGAATAATTTCATCAATAATAGCTTCAAAAATAGCTTGTTGTTTAGCAGCTGGCATTAATTGTGCATGTAATGCATCCATATCCATTCCCATCATTTGAAGATATTGTTCTAAAGCCATACCTTGTCCAGCTAATTCATTGCTGACATATTGAACATGTTGATCTAAAGCTTTTTGAATATCAGCTTCATCTACTTCTACATCACTGTTTTCAATCAAAACACCTAAAACTTTATTTTCTTTTTCAGCACGTAATGTCTGAGCATTTTGATTTTCTAAACTTTCTCTAACTTTCTTTTTGAAATCTTCCACTGTCTCAACATCTGGCATTTGGAAAGATTTAACGAATTCTTCATCAAGTTGAGCTTGTACTTTTGATGCAATGTGATGAACTGTAACCTGGAAAATAACATCTGCACCTGCTAAATCAGCAACCCCATAATTTTCTGGGAAAGTTAGATTTAAATCTCTTGTTTCTCCTTTTTTCATACCAATCATCTGTTCTTCAAATCCTGGTATAAATGATCCTGAACCAATTTCTAATTGATATCCTTCAGCAGTCCCACCATCAAAAGCCACTCCATCTTTTAATCCTTTAAAATCAATTGTTGTGACATCCCCGTTTTCAACAGTTCCTTCTTTTTCAACCAATTGACTCTTTTGTGATAATAAATGTTGGATTTCTTTTTCAACATCTTCGTCTAATACTTGACGTGAAGTCACTTTGACTTCAATTCCTTTGTAATTTCCTAATTGATTAACTTTACTCATCTTTCTAATCCTTTCTATTTAAAACGCTCATATTCTATCATACAATTGATATTTGACGCAAGTCTTATCAAAAATGTGGTCTATTTTCTTAACGCCTACATAGGATATAGTTAAGGAGGAAATTATGACAAATCAAAACAATGAATATATATCATCACTTCAATTAGATGATTTTCAAGTTCTTTTAAAAGAATTTGATATCGAACTTGATCAATCTACACAACAAAGATTATTAAACATGATTAAAAACAATCAATATGCCTTACAACATGAACAATATCATTTTGTTCTAGAAAACTATATAAAAAAATTGACAAGTGAATTCACTTGTCAAAAAATACTTGTATTATTAAATCATTATTTTAAACCATTATTAAATGTTTGATGAACAAACATATTAATTTCTTCACGATAAGGAGCTTTTCCGTCAATATAAGGTGTTTCAAGAATCTTTGGAACATCTTTTAATTGAGGATGATGAACAATAGTATTGAGTGTATCAAAACCAATATATCCATATCCAATATTTTCATGACGATCTTTATGAGCTCCTCGTTCATTTTTAGAATCATTCACATGAACAACCAATAAACGATCTAAACCTATCTTTTGATCAAACTCTTTCAACAAGTCATCAAAATGAGTTAAATCATAACCTGCATCATGTAAATGACAAGTATCCAAACAAACACCCAGTAAAGAAGATAACTTTGTATGTTCAATAATATACTGAAGCTGATCAAAAGTTTTTCCAACTTCACTTCCCTTACCTGCCATTGTTTCTAAAGCAATATGTACTTTTTGGTCTTCATGTAAAACTTCATTCAATCCTTTTACAATCTGATCCAAGCCAGCCTCATCCCCTGCTTTGACATGAGAACCAGGATGTAAAACCAAACGTTTGATACCAATAGCTTCACATCTTTCAATTTCTTCTTTTAAAAAGCGTACAGCCAACTCAAATGTTTCAGGCTTAATCGTATTTGCCAAATTGATAATGTATGGCGCATGAACAACAACATCCTGAATATCAATATGATGTTCTGCCATCAATGCTTTGGCTTCTTCAACACGTAACTGACTCACTGGTTTTCTGGCAGTATTTTGTGGAGCACCTGTATAAAACATAAATGTCGTTGCATCATAGGATAAAGCTTCTTTCACTGATCCTAGCATCATTTCTTTTCCACTCATGGAAACATGACTACCAATCTTCAACATTACTGTGCCTCTCTTTCACGTTTTTCTCTTTGTGCCTGTTTTGCACGTTCTTTCTTTTGTCTTCTAATGTCCTGTTTAATCATCGCACGTCTTTCTTTTTGAACCATAGCTTCAATTTGTCTTTTACGTTTTTTCTTATATCCAGGTTTCACTTTGGCTGGTTTTCTGACAATAGCTGAGATTTTCTTTTCTAATTCAGTTTGATGTTTAACACGTGTCTTACGTTTTTCTCGTTCTTGACTTTGTTTAAACTGCTGTCCTTTTAATTCCTTGACTTCAAAATGAATACCTTTTTTCTCCAAGGCTTCAACCATTTGTTGATTATACGTATCATACATATTATAACATTCACCCGTATATTTTCCACGTCCACAACGACCACTACGATGAATATAGAAATCTAGCTCAGTTGGAAATTCCATATTAATAATATGACTGACACCATCAATATCAATCCCTCTTGCAGCAATATCAGTTGCGACAATATATTGATATTCCATATTTTTGATACGACGCATCATCTGTCGTCTTTCTCTTGGTTCCAGATTTCCATGTATTTCTCCAACCTTATAGCCATCTTCACGCAACTGATGACTTAACTGTTCAACTTCTTCACGTTTATTACAGAAAATAATACAAATGTAGGGATCAATGACCTGCATAATATTTTTTAAAACTTCATAACGCTGACGATGTTTCGTTGGAACCAGATAATGTGAAATATTACGTGATGTTGATAGATGCTCATCAATTTCTATAATCTTTGGTGAGTCCATATATTTCTTTAAGAACGGTCTTAACATTTGTGGAATTGTTGCGGAAAAGACAAGCATCTGAAGATTCTCTTTCATCTTTCCAAGTACCGCATCAATATCCTCTAAATAACCATACTCTAATGTCATATCTGCTTCATCAATGACAAATATATCCGCAGTTGTAATTTTAAGAGCCTGTTCCTCTAAAGATAAATCTTTAATTCGTCCAGGTGTTCCAATAACCAAATGAGGTTGAACATTCAACTTTGAAATTGTTTTTTGTTTATCTTTACCACCAATGATTAATGAAACCCTTAAATTCTTATTATAATTTGTAAAAACTTTAGCCTGATCATAAATCTGTTGTGCCAATTCTCTTGTAGGAGCAGTAATGACTGCCTGCACACAATCTGCTGATGTCTCTATCATATCCATAATTGGAATTAAAAAAGCATGTGTTTTCCCTGTTCCTGTCTGTGATATGCCAATCACATCTCGATGTTTATAAACAAGTGGAATGACTGATTTTTGAATTTCTGTTGGTGATTGAAAATTCAACTTTTGTAATGTTTCTTTTACAAAAGGTTGAAATTGATATTGTTCAAATAATTTCATATAATCGCCTCCTTTTAGCCATATGATTATACACTAAAACTTTTAAAAAAGCAAAAAACTTTGATAAAATCTTATATTTTCTTTGATTATTTGTCAAAGCAAAAAAGATGGAAAGACATATTTGACATATATCTTGATATTACAAATAATCCTAGATACAATAATAAAAAGCCTTTTATTAAGCAAAAGCAAACAAAGTGACAAAAAGAACGTAAAAGTTGTCAAAATGACCACATCAGTTGGTAGTATTGCTTCTACAATCTTTGTTATAATATAGGTGCCTAAGAAAGGAGACTATATATGAATATTGCTGATAGAATACAACATTTAAGAAAAGTAAAAGGGATATCACAAGAAGAACTTGCCAATCAAATTGGTGTTTCACGTCAATCAGTTTCTAAGTGGGAAAGCGAACAAACTTTACCAGACATTGAAAAGATTATTTTATTGAGTGACTTTTTTGAAGTGACAACAGACTATTTACTCAAAGGTATTGAGCCCACTCCTTGTGAGTCTATATCAACGCACGAAAAACCTAATGGTGTCATTTTTACAATCGTCGCAACAACAATGAATGCCCTTGGATTGATTATTGCCGCAATGATATGGAATGAAAAACAAACTGCAATCGCAACACTCACTGGACTCATTTTGATTATCTTTGGATGTATGATTTATGGTATTGGTATGGTCATATCAGATCAATCTTCTCAGACAAAAGCCAAACAACTATTTTGGTCCATAAATATATGGACATTAACATTCATTCCTTTATCTATGGCATATAACATCATGACAAGTGGCTTAGGAACTGCTCCATATCCTCTTCTTGATGCTTCCTATGTTGGATTTATTCTTTTTTGGATGATTTATATCATGCTTGGCAGTATTGTTAATCTTCTCATTTATAAACAAAGAGCATAAAATATCTCATGACGATTTTGATGATTTCTCTTCAAAGTCGTTATTTTTCTTTATCCAAAACACAAGTATCATCTTTTTTCTTTTAACATATCTTAACATAGGAGGTGTTAATCATGTATCCACAATATCCACCCTATGATTTTTATCCCTATTATCCACCAATGATGTATCAAAAACCATCATTATTACAATCTATGAGATATTCACTTCATCAGATGAATCTTTCATCAACGATTCAGACAGCTCAAAAAACACTTTATACGGCTAATCAGCTCATTCCTATTATCAATCAATTACGTCCTGTTTTGCATAACGCCAAAACAGCTTTCCGTGTTGTTAAAGCTGTGAAGAGTTTTGATTTAGATGACATAGATGAGGATATTGATAAAAATGTTCAAGTGGAATCACAGACTTTTGAAAATATGTTACCAGTAAGAAAGCCTAGTTAGGCTTTCTTATGGCATTGATAATGTCTGCATCATATCCATAAATTTCCAATAATGCAATCGCATTTCCTACTGTACAACGTCCCTGATGTATTTTATAATCACAGGATAATTGATTATTCACAATCGCATCACGGAAACAATACTGATCAATCCAAGGAAACTTTTCAACCAAAGATAAATCATGTGTTGTCACCAAAATCAATGATGAACTTTGAAATAAATAAGTCAAAATAGCCTGAGAAATCATCACACGTTCTTTTTCATTTGTTCCTCTTAAAATTTCATCAATAAAGATCATACAATCCTTTTCTTTCACATCATCTATCATGGCTTTTAAAGTTTTAATTTCTTTTACATAATAACTATCTCCTGATGTTAAATCATCTTTCATATGAATGGCACTATGAATCGTATAATGATAACACTTCCATTCATCTGCAAAACATGTATGCAAAGTTTTCGCCATCAGCATATTGATACCAATCATTTTTAAGAATGTAGACTTACCTGATGCATTGGATCCTGTAATCATACAAGAACGTGTTGTTGAAAAACTATTTTTTACAGGATTAGAAATTAAAGGATGGTAAGCTTCGACAAATGAAAGCTGTTTATCTTGTGTTAATTCAGGCAAACATGTGACATAACGTTCACGTACTAATCGCACACTTAAAGCAACATCTGCAGTTCCTAAATATTCATAGAAAGTAAGCATATAGCTTTCCATGTCTTCTTGATGCTTTAATAATATGAGATATTGATGTAGTGATAACATAAAGAAGCTTTGGATTGTCTGTGTGAAATAGAAAACATCTATTTTAGAAATCTTATAAATGACACGTGCCAATACTGTATATGTCTTTGCTTTTTTAAGCATTGGCTTTAATTTTTGAATATCTTCTTCAGGAAAAACACGATGTTTAACCAAATGTGATAAAGCCTCAATCATAAAACAATAACTCATTGTTTCCGTCACAATAGTCTTTGTACGTTGACTATAATAAGTATTCAAAAGAATCATCAAAGCTGCATATATACAAAGTGGTAAAAAAATCAGCTCACCTAAGAAAAACCACATGATGATAAATACAATCGGACAAAAACCTAAGCACATGATAAGTCGTTTTTCCCATAACGAAAAGACTTGAGAATGCTGAAACAAGCCTAAACATGCGTCATATTCTTTACTTAACTGATAAAGTTGATAAAGTGTATCAGATAAGATTTGAGGATTCTGATAACGCTGAACCATCATTTCTAACAAACGATGATCACATTGTTTTGATAACATACGACCATACATATATTCTCTACCTATATTCGTATAGGTAAAGTCACATTTCTGTAAAACTTTTAATAACTGAAAATCATCAATTTCCTGTTTAGATATTGCTTTTTCTTTTAAAGTTTCAGCATATTCCTCATTCCATTCTATTTCATCTTTTTCAAGCTGATATGGAAACAGTTGAACTAATCGTTTATGCATAAAAACATTCCATAAGCCTTTCAAAACCATAATCACTATCAATATCAGTAAAATAGCTACCCAAAATATCATCATGGTATCTCACCTCACCTTGACTTTACAGCACTACCCTTGGGGTAAAGCAACTATTTTTTTATTTTTTGATAAATTTCATATAAAAACAGTCTAAATGTAGAAGAAAAGTGAATCACTAAAATAAGTAACATGGCTAAAGAAGCCAATATAGATAAAAATGACTCATTATCAAATAAAAATAAAGCATAAATAAAAATAGATAAACAAATTATGA
This sequence comes from Massilimicrobiota sp. An80, assembly GCF_002159255.1. NCBI lineage: Bacteria > Bacillati > Bacillota > Erysipelotrichia > Erysipelotrichales > Erysipelotrichaceae > Massiliimicrobium > Massilimicrobiota sp. An80. Next base: position 30,788 of record NZ_NFHI01000008.1, on the reverse strand, counting down.
TTTTTTCAAAGGGTAGGATGGTTTGTGTAGAAGAATTGATTTTTTTCAATTGTTTGGTTTGTTCTAGCTGATGGCTTAAATTATCTAATGTCTGTTTTTGCGTCAAACTCTTTTTCACATCATCAATATATTGTAATGATGTTTCAATATCAAAAATCTGTTTTTCATATTCTTCTTTTTTCAGATCAAAAATATCATATTGATTATTGATCAGTATATCTTTAATTTGAGAAATAGAGAAATCAAGTTGTCTTAAACATTTAATCTGCATCAATCTTTCAATATCTTTCTGTTGATAAACACGATAACCATGAACATCTTTTTGAGGATGAATGAGCCCTTTTTGTTCATAAATCATAATCGCTTTCTTAGATAAATTTAATTGTTGAGAAACTTCCTGAATATGCATCATCAACCACCTGCTTTCATTATATAAAGATTTCTTCATCATCACAAGAAATTATGATACAATGAAGTGGAGGTGAAAAGGTATGCAAGTGAAAGCTATTACCCCAAGAGGATACTGTAAAGGTGTCGTCCGTGCTATTGAAATAGCTAAAAACGCACAAAATGAACAACAACCTATTTATATCTTAGGAATGATTGTTCATAATCAATATATTGTTGATGCATTAAAAGAAAGAGGTATTCAGACAATTGATATTCCTGGTCAAACACGTCTAGAATTATTAGATCAGATTCAACATGGAACTGTCATTGTCACTGCTCATGGTGCTAGTGAGCAGGTATTTGAAAAAGCGAAAAATAAAGGCCTCAATGTCATTGATGCCTCATGTTTAGATGTGATTAAGACACATGATTTAATCAAAGAGAAATTGAATGAAAGATATGACATTTTATATATTGGAAAAAAAGGACATCCTGAAGCTGAAGGTGCTATTTCTATTGATGAAAAACGAGTTCATTTGATTACCAGCAAAAATGATATTCAAATGATGGATCCAAATAAGCATTATGTGATGACGAATCAGACAACCATGTCTTTATACGATGTCTATGATTTATGTGAGTATGCCAAAACGATACTTCCTCATGTCACAATCGAAAAAGAAACTTGTACAGCAACGAAAATCAGACAAGAAGCTATTAAAAACATGGAAGAAGATATTGATATTGTTTTCATTGTGGGTGATCCTCATTCTAACAATACTCAAAAACTAGCAAGCATTGCTAGTGAAAAGAAAGAAGTTCATATGATTGAGAGTCTTGATGATTTAAATATTAACTGGTTAAAAGGGAAAAAGAAAGCTGCAGTCTCTTCAGGTGCATCTACACCAACCTATTTAACAAATCAAGTTATAGAATTCTTACATCAATTTAATGAAAATGATCCTCAGACCTTCTTTAAACAACCGATAGACTTAACAAAAATATTAGACTAAATGCATGTTTTCATGCATTTTTTTATTAAAAAAGTTTTCCAGAAAGGAAAACTTAATCATCAGGTAACCATTTCACTTTATGATAATAAATAATAAACATAATAGCAGCACTGATCCATGTCACTGGCCAGCCAAAGAAAACAAAGAAAACATCAGATGTCATTGAAGTTACAATAGCTAAATAAATCTGTCTTAAAATAACAAAATTAAATACCATAATATACATTGGGATAGATGATTTTCCAGCTCCTCTTAAAACACCATTATAAATCTGCACAATTGGTAATAACATATAACATGTTAAAAAGGCAAATAACATTTTCCATCCTGCTTCTACTACTGCCTGATCGCTATTAAAGATACGAATAACATCTCTTCCAAAGAAGAATAAAAAGACAGTCATAGCTCCCACAACCGCAAAAGTCATCCATAAAGCTATCTTTGAACCACGTTTGACACGATCATATCGCTTAGCTCCAATATTTTGTCCAACAAATGTTGTAATTGCCATATTAAAACTTTGTAAAGGCAAATTCACAAAACCATCAATACGAATCGTTGCTGAATAACCTGCCACAACATCTGAGCCAAAAACATTGACATAAGATTGCACCACGACATTAGATAAAGACACAATACTTTGTTGTAAAGCCGTAGGCAATCCAATCATAATAATACGCTTTAAAATAGGAAGATGAAAACGAATTTTTCTTATTTTTAAAGCATAGACTTCATCACTTTTCATCAAGACAATACAAACCAGTAAAGCACTTAATGCCTGAGAAACATCAGTTGCAATAGCTGCTCCTGCCACACCCATATGGAAACCTCTCACTAACAATAAATCTAACACAATATTTGTTAAACAGGCTGCTACTAGAAAATAGAGTGGCCTTTTTGAATCTCCAACAGCACGTAAAACACCTGCCCCCATATTATAAATTAATGCAAAAGTGATTCCACCAAAATAAATTGTTAAATATGTTGATGATTCAGGAAACACATCTGCAGGTATACCTATCATATGTAGAAGTGGATTAGTGAATAAAACACCAACAATCGTTAAGAAAATAGCCATAACAATCGTTAAAGCTGCTGAACTATGAATAGCCTGTTTTAATCTTTTAGAATCATTGGCTCCGTAGTATTGAGCAATCACAACTCCTGCACCTGTTGCCAATCCCATAAAAAAACCAATAAGCATATTTGTGATAGGTGAAGACGCCCCAACAGCAGCCAATGCCTGTTTAGAAACATAATTCCCTACGACATATGCATCTACAGTATTATATAGTTGCTGGAATAGATTTCCAATCAATAGTGGGATTGAAAACCAAAAAATAGATTTTGCTATACTACCATAAATCAAATCTGTAGATTTTCGACTTTGATCCATCCTTTTCTCCCCTTTCCCTATACAAACAATTATTGTACTCCTGTTTTTTATTTTTACAATACTATAAATCTACAAAATCTATGGTTCTTAAAGAATTAATATTTTGAATAAGATCTTTTTGCATTTCTATTTCAACACGATATGGATAAGATGATTGATATGTATCTAATTTTTGATCAATCATTAAAGCTTCTTTTTCATGATGTTCAATCCATCTTTCATAAATAGATAAAGTGCGTAATCCCACTAAATAAGACTGTATATTTTTTTGAAAATCAATACTTAATGATTGGTATAATGGAATCGCTTTTGAATCATTACCAAAAATCATTTCACAATAAAAAGCACTTCTAAGAGTGCTTCATTTCTTAAATGTTCAGCATTTCAACAAATGTAAATTGACCTTGATCATAATGAAAATGTAAAATACTACAATTCCCTAATTTTTGACCATTCAATAATTGTTCAGGTTGCCCTAAATGTGATAAAAAACAACGACAAGCTCCAGCATGTGATACAGCCAAAACAGTCTGACATGCATCCTGTTCCATAATATCCTTTAGCGTTGTTACCATTCTTTCCATAACCTGTAATCTTGTTTCTCCCCCATAAATAGGAAAGAAATCATCATATTTATCAACAGGAGGATTTAAATCTTCACTTTCACCTTCAAACACACCAAAATATCTTTCTTTAATTCCCTTTAATCTTTGATAAGGTTGATGAGTCACAAGTTCAAGTGTATCATAACATCTTTCAGACGTAGAGCTATAACAATGATCAAAATGAATATCTTTTAATAATTCTCCTGCTTTTTGAGCTTGTTCTATGCCTTTTTCAGTTAATGGAGAATCACACCATCCCTGTATCTTTCTTCTTTGATTAAATAATGTTTCACCATGCCTCATTAAATATAAATCTTTCATGTTCCACCTCCATAAATATTATAGATGAAACCTTGACCACACTCAAGACAAACGACACTATAAAGAAAAACACTCCTAAGAGTGTTAAAATTCAAATTGTTATTTCATCAATTCATTTTTCTATAAATTCATCTTTATATTCTTGAAGATATTGAATAAGAAAATGATAACATTCTTCTTCTACATCATTGTAATAGTACTCATCTATTTTATTTAACTGCTCAGACATTTATGGATCACTATACATTTCTACAATCTCATGAGGATAAATCTCTTGTGCATTCTTTAAATATTGATAACTATCATTCAACTTTAAAATTTGTAAAGTATGAAGTGTAGGTTCAACAAATTCATAACCATTATAAAAAAAATTGTTCAATACCACCATTTCCTGTTTCACCTATAAAATAAGAAATCAGCCAAAAGTTTTTTTGATATTCATTTAACTGATCCAAATCATAACCATAATCACAAAGTTCAGATATGCGTAGCCAAACTTCATCAACTGACTCTTGCGTCATATCCTGATGAAGAATATCTTCTAAGGGCTTTTGTGGAATTTCATGAAAAATATCTGTTGCAAGTTCCTTTTCCAGTACTGATGCTCTTTGACCAGTTACATAAAAATAAATACCTATAAAAAAGAAAGCAGCAATCAATCCAATTACAATTTTCTTCATTTTTAAACCTTAATAGCAACTTTCCTGATAATCTATTAACTGATCATTTTCATAAACAATCTTTGCACTATGAAATTTTGAATCTTGAATCCATTCAAAGAAATGATAATCACCTTCCCACATAGGTAAAGATGAAATCTGATCATTGTCGATCCATTGTAAAATACCTTCATCACATTCATGAATTTCACCACTAAAATCCCAGCATGTATAAACAAACATCCCTTCATCCTGACCGTGGTAAAGTTTAGGAAAAACAACAAATCCATGAAGTTGAAGTTTTAAAGCTGTTAAACCTGTTTCTTCATAGATTTCTCGTCTCATGCATTCTTCAGCACTTTCACCCTCTTCAAATTTACCACCAACACCAATCCATTTTCCACCATTGATGTCATTTTCTTTTTTTATGCGATGGAGCATAAGTGTCTGATGATCCTTTTGAATATAACACATGGTTGTCAAAATCATATTATCGGTAGTGATAATAATCTGGAGAACTTCCTTCTATTATCTCTACATTCACTTCCTTTTCTAATAATTCTTTTAATTTTCTCACCATAATGTTTTCTGCATGATGATGAATATCAACCAATAACATATGATGGTCAACTGCATTTTTCGCATGACGATATTTGGTATCTCCAGTTAAATAGGCATCTGCTTTTCCATAGAACTGTGACATAAAATCTGCTCCACTTCCCCCACATATCGCAACCTTACGAACCATATCAGCATGTCCAGCATATTGAAAATGCTTTAAATGATAAGTTGTTTGTACATGGTCAAGAAAATCATCCATTGTCATAGGCTGATTCAAAGTGGCTATACGTGTGATTCCATCTTCACCACGTTCAATATCATGAACCCCTAATGCTTCCATGAGCCATTCATTCATTGCCACATTATCTAAAGCCGTATGTGAGCTATAAACAACGATATGATGTTCAATAGCTTTAAAAATAAATGCGCCCATAAAATCATCCTGATCAATATTCACAATGGGATCTAATAAAAATGGATGATGTGTAATTAACATCTGACATTGATTCCTAATGGCTTCATCAATAGTCTGTAAATCAGCATTTAACGCAATCATTATCTTAGAAACTTCTGTTTCAATCTGACCAATCTGTAATCCACATTTATCCCATTCTTCCTGTAAAGAAAGAGGAAAATGCTTTTCCATAACTGCAATAATCTCTTTAGCCTTCATTGAGCTCACCTTCTATCATTTCAATCATATGTAAAACTTCCTGATAACGAGGATGGTTTTCCTCTAAAGAAGTCAATATATTTTGATAAATATGTAATTGTCTTCTCCATTTTTCATAAAATAAAGTATTTTTCTTTTGTCTTAAATAAGGTCCAAAATAAATATCTTCTTCCTGATAAGAAAGTTGTTTTGATGTTTTCTGACAAACCATAATTTCATAAATATGATGTGCATCTTTCACAATATCTTCATCAATAATTTCTATCTGATGTAAATAAAGATACTCACGTAAAACTTCTAAACCTACATTAGCCTGTAAAAATAATCGTTGATCTTGGATATATTCAGGAAATTCATCTAATATATCCACAATTAACTTACCACCCATACCACAAATACTAATCATATCGACTTGTTGATCTAAAAGTGGATGAATACCACTGCCAAGCAGTGGTATGACTTTATTCTCTAAATGATAACTCCCAATCGTTTCTATAGATGCTTGGATAGGTCCCTTCGCTATATCACAGGCATAAGCCTTTTGAATGACATTTTCATTCACTAAATAACAAGGTAAGTAAGCATGATCAGTTCCTATATCTCCAAGACTTTCTCCATGTTTATATTTGATAATCAAGTCCGCAATGGCTTGTAATCTTTTTGATAGTTTCATATTAACGATCTAAGAAATCCTTTAAACGTTTTGAACGTGATGGATGTTTTAATTTTCTTAAAGCTTTGGCTTCAATCTGACGGATACGTTCACGTGTGACATTAAATTCTTTACCAACTTCTTCAAGTGTTCTCGTACGACCATCATCAAGACCAAAACGTAAACGTAAAACTTTTTCTTCACGATCTGTTAATTCTAATAAAACTTCATTTAATTCATCTTTTAATAATTCATTCGCAGCATAATCATCTGGTGACATTGCCCCTTCATCTTCAATGAAATCTCCTAAATGTGAATCATCTTCTTCACCAATTGGCGTTTCTAATGATACAGGTTCTAAAGATATCTTTTGAATTTCACGTACTTTTTCTGGTGTCATACCATCCATCTTTTCAGAAATTTCTTCTGCTGAAGGTTCACGTCCTAATTCTTGGATCAATTGTCTTTGAACTCTTGTTAATTTATTGATCGTTTCAACCATATGAACTGGAATACGAATTGTTCTAGCCTGATCTGCAATAGCACGTGTAATAGCTTGTCTAATCCACCATGTTGCATATGTAGAAAACTTAAATCCTTTTGTATAATCAAATTTTTCAACAGCTTTGATAAGTCCCATATTTCCTTCTTGAATCAAATCAAGGAATAACATTCCTCTACCAACATATCTTTTTGCGATAGATACAACAAGACGTAAGTTGGCAGCTGCCAATTTCTTTTTAGCTTCTTCATCACCGTCTAATATTCTTTTCGCAAGAGAAATTTCTTCGTCATGACTTAATAATTCAACACGTCCAATTTCTTTTAAATACATTTTCACTGGATCATTAATTTTTACATTGCTTCCAAGCTGATTAGAATCATCTTCTTCCTCATTGCTGTACATATTAACAGTATCTCCTGTTAACATGTCAAAATCGCCACCAAAGTCTAAATCAGCAACATCATTGTCAATATCTGAATCTAAATCATCTAAATTATCCAAATCATCCAATGTTTCTAATGCTTCAAGATCATCCAAATCACTTGCCATACCACTCATTAACTGATCATCATCAATATCATCTAAAGCATCAAATCCATCTTCAATTAAAATATCATTATCCGTAATAAAAGATAATAATTCTTCAGCTGATTCATCATCTAAGTCATACTTTGTTAAAAAGGCATCTAAATCATCTTGAGATAATTTACCACCCATAGCTTCAGCTGTTTCTTTGATTAAATTCTTCAAATCATCCAATGTCACTGGTGTTGCTTTCTTTTTCATATCCTTTTTCATATTACTTTTTATTGACCTCCTAATTTAACAATCTCATTTAAAATCTGTGCCTTTTGTTGAGGATCTAATATATAACGAAATTGTTCTAATAACTGTTCTTTTTTCATTTTCTTTGCATGATTTCCTATGGTTTCTATATAATCATCTATCGCTTTTTCTTCATATTCTTGAGGCAAAGGAGATTGTGCAATCTCTACCACAGTTTGTATCAAATCTTCTTTTTGTATACTATTTATCAAATCTGCAATTTCTAATTGATTATGATGACGATAGTAGTCAATAATATAAGAAGCAATGATACGATATTGATCATTGTACATAAAACCTGCTTTTGCTTCATATTTCAAAGCGACACTTTTATGATTTAACATATAAAATAACAAATCATGTTCAGCTTGCTGATATTTATCCTTTAAATGTGTTATTTTCTTTTGTGGGACTCTTGTTTCCTGATGAAATTGAGGTTTCATCCCATTGATCTGCTGATGAATCAGATCATAAGAAAAACCTGACTGTTTCGATAAAACCTGAATGTAATAATCCTGATCAATAGGATCATGAATTTTAGCAATTTCATAACACATTTTCTCTAAATAATTTTTACGATCATCATAATTTTGAGAATCTATTTTCTGATACTCAAAATTCATTAAAAATTCAATCGGTTTCAATGTCTTTTTAAGGGCTTCCTGTAATCCTTCTTTACCATGTTCTTCATAGATTTCATCAGGATCATGATTATCAGGTAAAACAATAATGGATACCTGAAAACCAGCTTCCTCCAATTCTCTGGCTGCTTTACTCATAGCTGTTTGCCCAGCCTGATCACCATCCAAACACAAATGAACATGATGTGTCAAACGACGTAAAGCCTGAATATGTCCCTTTGTCAGAGCTGTTCCCATAATAGCGACTGTATTCTCAATACCTGCTTTATACATCGCTATGACATCCATAAATCCTTCCAGTAAGTATATAAATCCAGCTTCTTTAACCGCTTCTTTACATTGATGGTAATGATAAAGCGTCTGTCCTTTGATAAAAATATCAGATTCAGGAGAATTGATATACTTGCTGTCAGTTTGTGTTGGTTTATAAATACGTCCACTAAATCCAACAACCTGTCCTTGCTGATTATATAATGGAAACATAATACGATCTTGGAAACGGTCAAAATGCTGATATGATTCTACAATCAGCCCAGACTTGACCATATCTATTTCCTGAAAGCCCAATTTTTCAAATGCCTGATATAAAGTTGACTGCAAAGGTGCATAGCCAATTTGAAATTCTTTAATCAATTCATCAGAAAAATGACGTTTCGTTAAATAAGCTTTTGCTTCCAGTCCCAATTTTGTATTGAGATAGTAACTATAAATTTTCTGTGCTTCTTCGTGCATTTGATAAAGTGAAGCATTTTCTTTAGAAATCGGTGATGAAACGACATCTAAATGATATTCACTTAAATCAATATGACCTATTTCGGCAACTTTTTTAACAGCTTCTATGTATGATATTTTTAAATATTTCTGTAAAAATGTAAAAACATTGCCTCCTGTACCACACACAAAACACATAAAAATTTGCTTATCAGGCGAAACAGACATTGAAGGATGTTTATCATCATGAAAAGGGCATAATGCTATGTAATTTCTTCCTTTCTTTTCCAAAGGAAGATACTCGCCAATCACATCAACAATATCAACGCTCTGCCTGATTTCATTTATCTTTTCCTGTGATAGACGTGCCATATATGCCCTCCTTTATTAAAAACGAATCTTTTTTGTAAGATAATCTACAAGTTCATGAATTGGTAAACGAACCTGCTCCATTGTATCTCGATCTCTTAATGTGACAGACTGATCATTTTCACTGTCAAAGTCAACAGTTATACAATATGGTGTTCCTATTGCATCCTGACGACGATAACGTTTTCCAATCTGTCCAGCAACATCGTATTCCACATTAAATTCCTTAGCTAACAACTGATAAACTTCCATAGCTTTATCACTTTGTTTTTTTGTAAGTGGTAAAATAGCTGCTTTTACAGGTGCCACAGCTGGATGGAAATGCATCACAAGACGTGTTTCTTTTTCCAACTGTTCTTCCTCATAAGCATCAGCTAAAACAGATAAGAATAAACGATCTGCCCCTACTGATGGTTCAATAACATATGGTAAGTATTTTTGATTCGTTTCAGGATCTAAATACTCTAGATTTTTCTTAGAATATTCCTGATGTCTACCTAAGTCATAATCTGTACGATCAGCAATACCCCATAATTCACCCCATCCAAATGGATAAAGATATTCAATATCACTCGTTGCCTTAGAATAGAATGATAATTCTTCTTTTTCATGATCTCTAAATCTTAAATTATCTGCACTTAATCCTAAGTCCAATAAAAATTGCATACATTGATTTTTCCAATAATCAAACCATTCTAAATCTGTATCTGGCTTTGTAAAGAATTCTAATTCCATCTGTTCAAACTCTCTTGTTCTAAAGATAAAATTACCTGGTGTAATTTCATTTCTAAAAGATTTCCCAATCTGACCAATTCCAAATGGAACTTTTTTACGTGATGTTCTTTGAATGTTTTTAAAATTCACAAAAATTCCCTGAGCCGTTTCAGGTCTTAAATAAACAACACTTTTGGCATCTTTGACAACACCCATATATGTTTTAAACATCAATTCAAACTCACGAATATCTGTAAAGTCTTCACTTCCACAGTTTGGACATTGAATATGATGTTCTCTAATAAATTCCATCATTTTTTCTGGTGCCCAACCATCACTATGAATATTTGGATCATAATCTTCAATCAATTTATCAGCACGATGTCTTGTTTTACAATGTTTACAGTCAATCAATGGATCACTGAATCCACCAACATGCCCACTAGCTTCCCAGACACGTGGATTCATAAAAATTGCTGAATCTAATCCAACATTATATGGTGATTCCTGAATAAAACGTTTCCACCATAATTTCTTAATATTATTTTTCATTTCCACACCTAAAGGACCATAATCCCAAGTGTTTGCAAGCCCATCATAAATTTCAGAACCCTGATAAACAAATCCTGAATTTTTTGCATGAGCAATTAATTTATCCATATCTTTGTTTGCCATATTTATACCCCTTTTTATTTATGTTTATACCTATATAAAATAGCAAAGACCTAGCACAAGCCAAGTCTTTTATTTATATATTTACTTCGTATTTATACCCTTATAGTAGTCATTTGTCAACCAACAATGAGTGTACTTTATAAATATGTCCTTTCATTTAGCCATTTCAGTATACTCTTATAAACCAACTTTTTATCTTTTTCAAACAACAAGGCATGTCGTTGCCCTGAAAAGATTTCAAATGTCAGATCCTGAAGCGGTATTTTTTTATATTTTTCAATAAGTTTTTGAATATGAGGACACATAGGATCATTTTCACCAATACCAATATATATTGATAAAAACGAAGGAATACTCATGATTGTTTTTTCAGTATTGACTTCCTGTATCATATGAATAATATCTCGATATCCCTGAACAGTATATGCAAAATGTGACATAGGATCATCCAGAAAACGCTGTCTTTCATCCTCATCACTCGTTAACCAGTCCATATCACTTGTCATGCGAATTCTTTTATTTAAACGATGACGAAGATAGCGAGAATATTGTTGTGCTTTATGAAGTGGTCCCTTCCACATCTTTAATAAACGTAAATAAATACGTTTCAAATAGAAGAAATCAACTTTTGAAGGTGTTCCCAGTAATAAAGCTCCTTCAATAAAGTCACCAAAAACAGTCATATACTTACGTATCAAAATAGAGCCTAAATCAACTCCCAGCATGAAATAAGGTGAATCAGGATACTTTTCACGAATAATCATCTGCAAATGATGCATATCTTCAATCAAATGCATAGGCCCATCATGTTCTCCAAAATATCCCTGTTCAAAATCAATTAAAGAACGTCCATGTCCAGCGAAATCACTCACTACCACCACAAAGCCTTGACTTGCTAGAAAAGAAGCAAAATGTTCATAACGTCCAGCATGTTCTCCTAAACCATGATGAATCTGCACAATGCCTTTTACACGAATCACAACTTGAGGCTCATAAACATGATAACGAATATTGATATGCATGGATGATGTAAAGAAAGCAGTACGTTTCATATCATGACCCCCTTCGTAGTGGACGTTTTTGACCTTTTGGTTTAATTAAACATTTCTTTTGAAAACCAATTAAATCTGTTCTTTTTGCTAATGTTAAAGCTTCATAGACAAGATGATAATTTTGTGGACGACGATATTGCATCAAAGCACGTTGCATTGCTTTCTCTTTTGGTGTTTTCGCAACATAAACAGGTGTCAAATCTCGTGGATCTAACTCTGTATAATACATAGCTGTTGATAAAGTTCCAGGAGTTGGATAAAAATCCTGAACCTGTTCTGGCTGATGATGGATATCTCTTAAATATTCAGCCAATTCAATAGCACTGTTTAAATCACTACCTGGATGCGATGACATCAAATAAGGAACAAGATACTGATTTTTGTTCATCTCTTTATTGAGTCGTTTATACTTATCCACAAACTTTTCATACAGTTCACGATGAGGTTTCCCCATTTTATCGAGAACCTGATTACTGATATGCTCAGGAGCAACCTTTAATTGACCACTGATATGATGTTGAATCAGTTCTTTAAAAAATGTATCATCCTGATCATACATTAAATAATCATAGCGAATACCCGAACGAACAAAGACTTTTTTAACACCTTCTAAACTTCTTAGTTTTTTAAGCAAAGCCAAATAATCACTATGATCGACTCTTAATTGACGACATGGTTTTGGCCATAAACACTGTCTGGTCGGACAGGCTCCATGTGTCGTTTGTTTTTCACAGCTAGGAAATCTAAAATTCGCTGTTGGTCCTCCAACATCATGAATATAACCCTTAAAATCTGGATCCTGGATAATTTTCTTAGCTTCTTCAACTAACGACTCATGAGAACGTGATTGAATGATACGTCCCTGATGAAAGTTTAAAGCACAGAAATTACAGGCCCCAAAACAGCCACGATTACTGATAAGTGAAAAACGCACTTCTTCAATCGCTGGAATATAATCATAGCTTGGATGATACGTTCTTTGATAAGGCAAAGCATATGTATCATCAAACTCCATCTGCGTTAATGGGCGATTAGGGCGATTTTGTACGACATAAAATCCCTCGTATGGTTCAACCAATGTTTTGGCATTATAATGATCAGTATTACGATATTGAATACCAAATGATTTGGCATATTCTTTTTTATCATGAGTCATATCAAAAAACGATGGTAACATGATATGATCATCTGGAATCATAGATAAATCCTTTGTTTTAAAAACTGTTCCATCTAAATAAGTCAAATCATGCACGTCAAGTCCAGCATCCAATGCTTCAGCAATCTCAATAATGCTGTTTTCTCCCATTCCATACATCAATAAATCTGCATTCGCATCAATTAAAATAGATTTTCTGACTTTATCATCCCAATAATCATAATGAGCCAAACGTCTTAGACTGGCTTCAATACCACCAATCAAAATGGTTGCATCATGATAAGCTTCACGCACTTTTTGACTATAAACAATCACTGCACGATCAGGTCGATGACCCATTTCTCCATTATTAGAATAACTGTCTTTTTTTCGTCTTTTCTTGGATACACTATAATGATTCACCATTGAATCAATATTACCACTAGAAATCAAAAAGCCAAGACGTGGTTTGCCAAAACGCTGAAAATCATCCAAACGACGCCAATCTGGTTGTGCTAAAAAACACACTTTAAAACCACGACTTTCTAAAGTACGTGTAATAATCGCTGCACCAAATGATGGATGATCAACATAGGCATCTCCACTAATATAGACAAAATCAGGCTGTTGCCATCCTCTTTCTAACATTTCTTCTTTTGTTGTTGGTAAAAATTGTCCCATAACATTTCCCCTTTATATGCTCATATTATACACTAATTTGTTTTGAAGAAAAATAAAATTGTGTAGAATTTCTACACAATTTGATGAATAAAACGTGATGTTTTCAACTGAATTCCCGTATATTCTTCAATCAACGATTCCATTAAAGGCACTAATACCTGAATGGCTGATGAAGAAATATGTAAATGATCAATAGCGGTTATGGGAATCTTATGAATATGTCGAAAAGCTTTTAAAATATCCTGAGAATAGGGCTGATGATGTCCTATGTGTTTTGAACATAAAAATCCTCCATCTTCCAATGAAATAGAAACAACTTGAGGTGAACCACACAAAACACAGCCATCAACATCCAAAGATACCCCATTATGTTCTAAAATAAAGACATTAAAAAGCAGATAAACAAGCAATGGTGGATATCCCAAATCCAAAGCATGTAAAGCTTCATATAACATTCTATATTCTTTTTCTAAAGGTTGATTATCTTCAATATAGCGATAGAAATATTCTAGAATATACTGTCCAACAATCTCACTTTCCAAATTTTCTTCAATGTGCCTAAAATAATCAAGTGGTGTAGCCTTAATCAATGTACTCATTCCTTTTTTTAAGGCAATCGTCAATTCACTTAACATCATTTCTTGACACCCACGGGCATTCTTGCTTGTCATTTTACGAATTCCACGTGCCATCACACTCATTTTCCCATATTCATGACTATAAATATGTAAAATCATATCATTTTCTTTATACGGTGTTTTCTTTAAAATAACAGCTTCAACAACTTCCTCATGAATAGTCATTTTCATCATAACCAAACTCTCTTAAATACTTTTGTTTATTACGCCAATTCTTTTCTACTTTCACAAAAAGTTCTAATGTAACTGGAGTTTGTAAAAAACGTTTCATTTCACGTCTGGCATTTTGTTTAATCTTTTTAATCATACTTCCCTGTTTACCAATAATAATAGCTTTTTGACTTGGACGATCCACAACAATCGCCGCCATGACATGAACACCATCTTCATCTTCAGTCATACTTTCAATCACAATCGCAACACTATGAGGCACTTCTTCATGAGTAAAATATAAAATCTTTTCACGAATAAATTCTGCCATAATAAAACGTTCTGGATGATCAGTAATATGATCTTTAGGATAATACATAACCCCTTCTTTTAAATCACTTTTGATTGTATCCATGAGATGTTCAACATTATCCCCATTTAAAGCACTAATAGGAATAATTTCTTTAAAATCAAACATTTCTTTCCATTCATTTAACTTTTGAATTAATTCATCTTTTGACAACAAATCAATCTTATTTAAAAGAAGATAAACAGGTCCATCTGCTTCCTTTAAACGACTGACAATAAAACGATCTCCTCGACCAATCTTTTCATTCGCTGGCGCAAGCAATAAGACAATATCCACACCATAAATGCTATTTAAAGCATTGGTATTCATAAAAGATCCTAAACCATCCTGTGGTTTATGAATCCCTGGTGTATCCATAAAAATAATCTGCGCTTCATCATCTGTATAAATACCTTGAATCGTATTACGTGTCGTTTGTGCGGTTGATGATGTAATCGCTAATTTTGTTTTTAAAATATGATTCAATAATGTTGATTTTCCAACATTAGGGCGTCCAACAATACTTACAAATCCTGATTTAAATGTCATAAACTCTCTCCTGTAAATGCACGAGGTAATAACTCCTGCATATTTGTGACTTCATAATAATCTTTACTTCCTAAAATAATAGGTGTAAGGGGATCTAACAATTCAGCCAAAACCTGACGGCAGGCTCCACATGGTGAAATAAGTGGTGAACAGTCACCAACAATGGCTAGTGCTGCAATATCATCCTGGCGATAGCCTTGACAATAAGCCTGAAACACAGCATTACGTTCAGCACACATTGTTGAACCATAAGCCGCATTTTCAATATTTGTGCCATAAATTTTTTGTCCATTTTTCAACAATAAACAGGCCCCCACACGAAAATGAGAATAAGGAACATATGCATTTTGCGAAGCTTTGAATGCTTCATCAACAAGTTCTTGATAATCCATATTCTAACCTCTTTCTATTCCTAACTGATTTAAAATATCTTTTTGTAAAGCTAACATTTCTTTTTCATCATCTTCATTCATATGGTCATAACCAAGCAAATGTAAAAGTCCATGTGTCATTAAAAAGCACATTTCACGTTTTAATGAATGTCCATATTCCTGTGCCTGCTGACAGGCATGTTCATATGAAATGAATATATCCCCTAAGCTTCTTGGCATACCGGCCACATAATATTGTTCATTATCTTCTAATGCAAAACTGATCACATCTGTTGCACGATCAATATGACGATAATCACGATTCATCTGATGAATCTGTTCATCATCAACAATCACACATGATAATTCTACATCATCATCAATCTGCAATGTCTGTAATGTTGTTTCAATAATTTTTCGAAAAACAGCTTCATAATCTTCCTGACATAAATGCTTTTCATCTTCATATACAAAATCAATATTCATCTTCTCACCCTTTATTTCTTTATTTTTCCTTTTTCAATTATAACACATTCCATATTCTTGTTCACTATCTTTGTTTGATGGTTAATCATAATATAAATTTTTCCTTCATCATTTTTCATCAGATAACGTAAAATTTTATTTGCTAAACGTGTATCCATATGTGAAAAGGCCTCATCTAAAATCAGCACATCCCAGTCACGACACAAGATGCGAATCAATGCAACAACCTGTCTTTGTCCAAGGGATAGTGGATATCCATTTTCTGACAAGACAATATGCATCATATCATTTAAACTCTCCTGTCCAAATGTTTTTAAATAGAATTGTATTTTCTTTTCATCCTGACATAGAAAATTATCTTGAAGTGTCATATGTAAAAATGTTGGCGTTTCATTTAAATATCCAATATGTTCATATAAAGAAGCCAAATCAATCTGCCTCAATTCTAAATCATTGATATAAATATCACCCTGATATGCTAAGTCTTCTGCTAATAATAACTTTAAAAGGGTTGTTTTTCCACTACCTGTAATACCTTTAATCCACAGATGATGTTGGATATTTAAATCAATATGTTCTAAAACTGGTAACTGATAACCATAAGCATAAGTGACATCATCATAACGAATAGTTGTAATCGGTTGATCAAGAGTACATTTTGATTCCTCTAAATCAACTTCAAAATTCTTATACTTATCATAAATCAAACTGACCTGTTTATACTGACTGGCTAAAGCAACCATATTTAAAACAGGCTGAATGCAATAAGAAACCAGCATATAAAACATGATCAACTGTCCCATTGTAATATGTTGAAGATGAAAAAGATAAAATCCTACCAATAAAACAATACCATAACATAAAACAATCAAATATTGAATTAAAGACTGAAATTGATTTAAAAATAAGGCTTGTCTTTCTTTTAATAAAGCTTCATCTAAATACACATGATAACTTCTTTCACGTTGTCTTTGAAACAAATGAAAATAGCGAATTAAAGAATGATTATCGATCAATTCTAACACATGATGTCTAAAAAGATAATGTGCTTCTAAATAATTTTTATTTATGCTTTGAAAATCTTTTAATCGAAAATAACTGATGACACATATGACTATAAAAGTCACTGCTACAATCAAGGCTAACCAGATATTCAATAAACACATACCCACAAATAAAACAACAAAGAATAAACCATCTAAAAAGAATTTCTCAAAACACTCCAGACTCATTTCTGTCAAATCAAAAAGACTTAATAATTGACTTTGAATCACACCATGATCCTGATAAAAAAATGAATGTGACTGTTTCAACATATTCATAAGTGACTGAAAAACATAATCTTCATCCATAGCCTTTTGGAGATGAATCATTTCTTTCATTTTTAATTGTGTCATATATGTACGTATGCATTCTAAGGTTGTATAAGCCATCGCTAATATGGCCATATAGAAAAAGGCAGTTTTCAAATGAATATAATCAATCAGAATCTGAAAAAAATAACTGCTGCCATAACCAATAACCGCAATCCATAGACCTTTCCATATCAAAGATATCATATAACGCTGATAAGCAAAAAAGGTATCTTTTAAAAATTGTCTATAACTTTTATAATGAAGCTGAGGAACACGTCCCACATGTTTAATCACAATGACTCTTTGCCCATAATGTTCATTCATCTCTTCTATGTACATTTTGACTAATCCTTTTGCTGGATCACCAATGATATACTCTTCATCTTTAATCTCATATAACACAACAAAATGTCCTATTCCATCATAAATCATATATAAAATACATGGACACTTTACTTCCCTAACAACATCTTCTAAAGTAGCTTCATAGGCTTTGGCTTCAATCTGATAACTTTTTAAACATTCAATCATACCTCTTATAGAGATTCCATTTTGATTTAATCTGGCTTTTTTCTTTATATTTTTGATTTCATCATAAAAATGATAATATTTTAAAATCATATCAATACAATAAGCTCCACACGACTTTTCTTCATCTTGTAATTCAATTGGATATTTATGCATAGAAAAACCCCCTTACTTCTATATACGCAAAAAGTAAGGGGTTTTTCTTTTTTTTATGATCATTTTTTTAAAATTTTTTTCAATTTCTCAATAAATTCATCAACATGTTGTGGAGTGATAATCAGTGGCGGTAACATACGAATCACATTGCTGCCAGCTGTTACAACAATAACACCGTCATTTAACAATGCTTTCACAACACTTTTCGCTTCTTGATTCAATACTAATCCTTGCATCAAACCAAGTCCACGACGTTCTATCACGCAATCAAACTGATCAACAACTTCATCTAAACGTTGAATGAGATACTGCGAAACTTCCTGAACATGTGGTAGAATCTGATCTTTTTCTAAGATGTCAAAAACTGTTTTGACTGCCCTACAAGCAAATGGATTACCACCATATGTACTTCCATGATCTCCTGGTTCCATAGCTTGTGCCCATTTTTTATTAGCCACAAAAGCACCAACTGGAATTCCACAGCCAATTCCTTTTGCAAGACACACGATATCAGGTAAAATATCATATTGGAAATAAGTCATGATTGTTCCTGTTCGTCCCATACCACATTGAACTTCATCTAAAATCAGACAAATATCATGTTCATTACATAAAGCTCTTAATTCTTGCATGAAGGTTTTATCACAAGGATAAACACCACCTTCACCTTGAACAGGTTCCACAATAATAGCTGCAGTACGTTCATTAATGAGACTTTTGACACTTTCGATATCATTTAATGTGGCATAACAGACACCATCAATGAGTGGTCCAAAGGCTTTTTGATAAGCTGGATTCCCTGTTAATTTGACAGAACCTGTTGAACGTCCATGAAAAGAATGATGAAATGATATAATCTCACTATCTGCTTTACCATGTTTTAAATAATAATATTTTCTAGCCAGTTTTAAAGCGCCTTCTGTCGCTTCTGTTCCTGAATTACAGAAAAAGACGGCTTCTAACTGTGTTGCTTTTTTGACAGCTTCAGCTGCCTCTATAGCAATTGGTGTATAAAAATAATTTGATACATGTGTTAATGTTGCCATCTGTTTTTGCATAGCTTCAACATAGGCAGGATAATGATATCCTAATGAATTGACCCCAATACCTGCATAAAAATCTAAATATCGACGTCCATTTGTATCATATAAATAAACACCTTCACCTTTTTCTAAAACAACATCATAACGACCATAAGCTTTTAAAAAAGCATTTTCCCCTCTTGTATACCAATCTTCCACAATTTATACCCCCTTTATATTTCTAGCCAATTTCTCATATAAATCAACTGCCGTTTCTAAAACTTCTTCATGAAAATTAAACGTTTCCGTATGTAATCCACTTTGATATTCCTGACATTTTGTACCTACAAAAAAGAATACCCCAGGAATTGCTTTTTGATAAAAAGCAAAGTCTTCAGCTAACATCAATGGTTCATCCAATTCAATATATGTCGATGGATCCACACATGCTTTCAATTGCTGATACAATGATTGATGATTCATCACTGGTGGATACATAGGTGGACAACTCCATTCAATCTGACAGTTATAACTTTTCATTAAACCATCATGAATAGCTTGTATCTCCTGTGCCATTTTATGAAAAAGAGATTCATCATAACAGCGTAATGTTCCATGCATACAAGTTTGTGTAGCGACACTATTACGTGCTGTTCCACCATGTATTTCCCCAATATTGAAAATAACTGGTGAAAACGGTGAAATATGTCTGGAAATCATTGTCTGATATTGCATATAGGCATGGTTAGCAATCATGATACTGTCAATACCTTCCTGCGGTAATCCTGCATGTGCTCCTTGTCCATGAATGGTCACATCCATTTCACCACACATAGCCATTAACGGTCCACTTTTACAGGCAATTTTGCCTTCCTCAATCATTGGCATTAAATGCATTCCAAAAATAGCTTTCACATGATATTTTTCTAAGACACCCGATTCTACAACCAGACGTGCTGCGCCTGGTGATTCTTCAGCAGGCTGAAACAACAAAAGAATATTATAGTTCAATGGTTCTTTGATTTCTTTTAAACGTTTCGCAAAACCTAATAAGGCACTCATATGTCCATCATGACCACAGGCATGCATACAGCCTGGATGTTTTGAAACATAATCCACCTGATTTTTTTCATGAATAGGCAAACCATCAATATCACTACGAAAAGCCAAAGTTGACTGACAACCATAATCAATATAAACAAGCGTTCCTGTTTCGATAATACTTTCCCAATGATATCCCATCTGTTCTAATTCATGACGTAAATACTCTGCCGTCTGATATTCTTTTAAACCTAATTCGGGAATCTGATGTAAATCTCTTCTCCAGCGTTTGACATCTTCCATAATCTCACCTTAAATTTTTCTTAAATCATCCATTAACTGTGTCTTTTCTTTTGTTTCATCTGTTTTTTCTTCTTTAATGATACGTGCTGGATTTCCTGCAACAACAGCTCCAGCTGGCACATCATTCAAGACAATACTTCCAGCTCCAACAACAGCACCTTTACCAATACGAACACCTTCTACAACAACTGCATTCGCACCAATTAAAACATCATCTTCCAAAACAACGGGTTTGGCACTAGGTGGTTCAATAACTCCTGCTAAGACTGCTCCAGCTCCAACATGGCAGTGTTTTCCAACTTCAGCACGACCACCTAAGACAGCTCCCATGTCAATCATTGAACCTTCACCAATTTTAGCACCAATATTAATGACAGCCCCCATCATAATCACGGCATTATCTTCAATTGTCACATTTTCACGAATAAATGCTCCAGGTTCAATACGTGCATTAATATTTCGCATATCTAACATAGGTATAGCACTATTACGACGATCTTGTTCTAAATACGTTTCTGTAATTTGATCTTGATGAGCTTCTAAATATTTTTGAACATTATCCAAATCACCAATCAAAACACGACTTGTTTCTGTTCCAAATACTTTGATAGAGTCATCTGTTGGTAAATCATGTCCATTAACATAAACCTTTACAGGTGTCTGTTTCTTTGCATCTCTAATATATTGAATAATTTCTTGTGCTGTACTATACATTCTTAAAATCCTCCTCATTCATTATTCCTTCAAAAACTGTTCTGGCTGGTCCTTCCATGAAAATATGTCCGTCCTGATATTGAATATTTAAAATACCACCTAAAAGTTCCACATCAACCTGTGAGTCACATAATCCATTGACATAGCTGGCATACATGACGGCACAGGCTCCTGTTCCACAGGCCATTGTTTCTCCTGATCCTCTTTCCCAGACACGCATCTTTAAATGCTGGCGATCAATCACCTGAACAAACTCAGTATTGACTGATTCAGGAAACATTTCATTTTTTTCAAAATATGGACCTATCTTTTCAATTTCAAAATCAAGCTGATCAACATATGTTACAACATGGGGATTCCCCATAGAAACAGCTGTACAACGATAAATATGATGATTGATGTTTAAGGGTTCATCAACCATTTGTTCCTTATTAAAAAGACAAGGTATATCCTGCGTATTCAAAGACGGTTGACCCATGTCTACTTTGACTGACTGCACTGTTCCATTTTCAACATGTAACCAGACTCTTTTGACCCCAGCCAATGTTTCAATTTCCAAATAAGTTTGATCTGTTAAATGATGATCATAAACGAATTTAGCAAAACAGCGAATCCCATTCCCACACATCTTTCCTTCACTACCATCACGATTAAACATACGCATGAAAAAATCATATTTTTGTGAAGGTAAAATCACAATCATACCATCACTACCAATACCAAAATGACGATCACTGATGCGGGTAATAAACTCAGGGGTCATATCCACTTTTTGATGGATTCCATCTACATAAATATAATCATTTCCTAGTCCTTCCATCTTTGTAAATTTTAGCATTTTTTCACCTCTATCTTTTTGAAATATATTAACATTTTTTTGATATAATGAAAAGTCTTTTGAAATATTTGCATATATTAAAAATAAGGTGAGTCTATGAAATATATGTTTAAAAAAATCAATCAAACGATTTCTATTTTATTAATTGTTTTATTACTCATGATTATCTATTATCATAGTGTATATTAAAAATAACGGCTTAGCCGTTATTTTCATCTGTATGATCTTGTGGTTGTTTTTGATCCTGTTCTATTATCTGTTCTTGTTGAATTGTTTCTGTTTGCGTATCTGGCGTAGACTCTACAGATTCATCTAATTGAGAATCTATATTGTCTTCTATCAATGTTTGTTTTGTTTTCTTTTTATTTTTTAAAACAAACACAACAATTCCAATAATAACTAATGCCCCAATTCCAATAAAAATAAATGTCATATCCATACCAGCTGATTTTGGTGATGAAATTACGATTTCATTTGTTGCATGAGACTGGCTTACTAATTCTAAAAGATCAATTTTTACATTTTGTCCATCAACAGTTCCTACATTAGATGTTGCTTTCCCTGGCATTTTGACATTAATAACCATTTCTAAACCTAATGCTTTCATCTTATCTACAGAGTAATCTGCTGATTGTAATAATTGAGAATCCATTTGTTGACTGAGATCTTCCATTGGTAATTTAAGAACTATACAATCCTTACCATCAATGGTTTCTTCAGTAATGTTCACTCCCATTTCATCTGCTGTTGAAGCTAACCCTTCCATACGTACACCAACCCAATTTGATGCATTGATTGTTTCTTCAATTGATATCACTTTGACATTTTTTGTTTCTTCTGAAGATAACATCTGTTCTTTCATTTGTTCAACAAATTCTTCTTTTGTCATTTGTGAAGCTGTCAAAGCACTTTCTTCCATCAAAAAGTCCATAGATGTATTGACACTTTTATCAGCATTGACTTCAAGATTGATTGTCATTTTCATACATCCTGTTAATAAGAAAACAGCTAATAACAACGACAACGTTTTTAATAGTTTTTTCATAGATATTCTCCTTCCCTATTTACATTGTAACATAATCCAACAAAATATGGGATTTTTTATCATGACATTTTCAAATTCATTTTTATATGTTTCCAAAATGAATCAATTCAATAGGATGCTCTTGTATAAATCCCATAACTCTTGGATCCATTAATGTTGCCAATTCTTTTGCCCTTTGGATATTATAACTGCTTAATTCTAATAAAGTTTGATCAACATAAGCTGGATGCAAAGCAAATTCAACACTTTCTCTTTGTTCTTTTAAACTTTGATTCAATAATTCCAGTAACATTTCTACAGTCCCATGATCATAAAAATCTGGAATATGGCATGGTGCATAACGAATACCATTTTGTGCTAAAATAGCTTCTATTTCCTGTGTTTGAGCACGCATTGGTAAATTGTATTTTTGAGCCAGTTTCATAGCTGCCTTTAATTGTTTAGGTGTTGTACAAACATGAAAATCAATATGATCAGGATGTAAACCCGTTGCTAAAAACTTATCCATTTGAGCCTGATATTCCAAATCAAGTTCACTTTGATCACTCTTTTCAATGATTTGTGGATCACGATAAAAATGATCATTTTCATCAGTTAATGTCTTTAATCCTTTCACAATTGAATATTGCGCTGTTGTAACGAGGTGAATCCCCACATGTAATAAATCAGGATATTGTTTCATCAACGAAACTGCATGATCAAAACCAGGCATATTGACCATTAAACTTGTTGAAGTCAAAATTCCCTGTTGAAATCCTTCTAAAATAGCTCAATTAACACCTTTTGAAAAACCAAAATCATCTGCATTCATAATTACTTTCATTATAAGTCCCTCCATCTTTTATATATATTTTATCACAACATAAAGATAATCACTATCCGCTTATATCATATCACACGTGATTTTGACAGAATGATACAAAAATGATTTTTGATATATGACTTATATATGTTATAATGTTCACCAACACATGAGTAAAGGAGAATATAAATGCGATTATCTGAATTTTTAAGATTAGCAATTCCTTCAGTTGGAGTAGCCTGCTTTATTGTAGGTATTCTGGCTATTGTTTATTTGGCTTACATCTTCAAATCAAAAAAATATCAACAAACACCGCTAGATATCAAAAAACTTATTTATAGAGGATTATTGATAGGCTATATTTTAGTTGTCATAATAGCAACGCTAGGTCGTCCAAGCTATTCTTTTGATATGAAAGCCAGCACTGAATTATTTAGCTCATATAGACTCGCTATAAATCATTTTGATATGCGTGAATGGCGTAATATCATTTTAAATATATGTATGTTTATACCTTTAGGATTCTTATTACCGCTTGTATCTTCAAAAATGAAGCATTGGTGGGTGACTTACATAGTTGGAATCCTTTTGACGCTGTGTATTGAACTTACACAATTGTTAACCAATCGTGGTATATTTGAAATAGATGATATTTTGAATAATGCTTTAGGATGTATGATAGGTTTTGGACTCTATTCTCTAGGACGTTACATCTATCAAAAATATAAAAAGCATCAAATAAATATGATACATACATTTATGGCTCAAATACCTCTCCTATTAACAATCATTGCTTTCTCTACTATATTTATTTCCTATTCCAAACAGGAATTAGGTAATCTGCAACAAAACTATTATAAAACTGTTGATATGTCACATATTGAAGTGACTAGTCTTGTTCCATTATCTGATGAGCCATCTTTGCAAGATGTCTATAAAACCAAACAGTATACACAAGATGAATGTTATGATATCATTCAACCTTTTTTCAACAAGTATGGATTAACTATTGATGATACTCAAACAGATATCTATGATGAAACTATTTATTTCTATTCTCAAAACAGAGAAATCCTAGCCAATATTGATTATAGTGGTGGAACTTTCCATCTTTGGTATACCAATGAATCAGATACACCACAAGACAATTTAACTGAACAAGAAGTTAAAGACATTATTCAAAAAGAAGGCATCCAGATTCCTCAACAAGCCACTTTTACATCATTAGATGATGGACAGTACATATTTGAAGTTCAGGATATCGTTGATCATCAATACCTCAATGGCTCTATTTCTTGTCAAATCAACGCAAATAAAACACTTATCTCTTTAGGTTATGATTTAAAAACCTATGATTCTTATAAACAATTTCCAATCATTTCTCAACAACAGGCTTTTGAACTTATAAAAGATGGAAAATTCAATCAGGATTGGATGATGAGTTTGGATCAGGAAATCATTATCCATTCTGCGAACCTCGTCTATGTTGAAGATTCTAAAGGTTTCTATCAGCCAGTCTATTTATTTGGAATAGAAAACGATCAAATCATCTATATTCCTGCTATTCAATCATAAAGTAAAAAAATGATGAATTCTTCATTGAGATATGATCCCTATAAAAGAAGACATCATTTATATATCACGATTACATATTTCAAACTATTTAACAAACTCTCATTTCTTATATAACTATCAAATTTTTAACGAGATTCTCACTTATAACACTTCTTATTTTCATACTCAAATAAAATAATTTTGAAAAAATAAAAAAATAACTTTACAAATGCTTTAAAATCTTATATACTTGTATTTGCCTGATTGAGGTATACAAGATTTGGCGGTCGTGGCGAAGTGGTTAACGCACCGGATTGTGGCTCCGGCATTTCGTGGGTTCGATTCCCATCGACCGCCCCAGAGTATGCGGGTGTAGTTCAATGGTAGAACTTCAGCCTTCCAAGCTGACTACGTGGGTTCGATTCCCATCACCCGCTCCATATGTAAAGTTAAACTCCTTATGAAAATAGGGAGTTTTTTATATTCTTTTTATTCATCATCATAAGCTCTTACATTATTCAACGGAAAAATCATTAGTAACAGGTTGATTATCAATAATATTTTCTTTTTCATTTTCGATTCTTTCCTTTTCTATCACTGTTTTTAGTATTTCAACGTATTTTATGAATTCGTTTCTTCCATAGTCTGTCAAATGATATGTTGTTAATGGTTTATCATTGTAAATTCTTTTGTGTTTTAAAATGAACTGACTTTGAATGAGCTTATTAAGATGTGTTGCCATATTGCCATCACTACAATTACATATCTCTTTTAATTGTCTATATGAAAGATCACTTTTATACAAACTAGCAATAATCTGTAAACGTATATTTGACTCAAATGCTTTAGATTGTTCAGATATGTTGTTCATTGTTCTCACCTCCCATATATAGCACAACAAATAAATTCGATAGAATGCAAGCTATTAGATATGTTTTGATAATGTCTATTAATGAAAACAATGTCTGTGTAAACAAAGAAATATTCGTCAATGTAGGGAAATATATTGAGTATAAAAAGCTAAATATTAAATATACAATATTTATTCCTATGATCCAAAGAATATATCTCTGTCTTATATAGTAATGTATGTAAAATAACATGATAATGTTGATAATCATAGACATTGGAAAAGTCAAGTAAAAGGTAAAAAGGAAATCAGCATTTATATAAGTCATTATGCAGCTCATAATTTGTTCTGAAGAAATAAGCAAAGGAAATATGAACCAAGTTTTTAAAAATCTCCTTTCCTGTAATGAAATTACTTTGTTGATTGATTTCCATAATAGAATTAAAAGAATACAATTGAAACCAATTTGACATGAGTTCTTTATTGGATAATAAAAAGAAAAATTGTAGAGCTGATAATATATATTGATATTATCAATGATAAAACAAAATACTGAATATAGAGATAATCCCATTATCCAAAAAGCAAAGACTTTTTGGATAATGACATGATATTTTTTTATTCAAGAGATAATCTACATCATCCTGTACCTGTGATATTAATGATAATTTTTCAGATGCTTTCATAAAAATAATTCTCCTTTGTTCTTATAAAATCTTAAGGCATTATTAAGATTTTTTATGAAACATTTACTGTAATAAGTATAGCATAAATTTGTAAAAAAAGAACTTATCAAAAAATATAATCATCATATTAAAAGAACTTTTAAATTAAAAGTATATATGATAAACTAAATATAGAAAGTCATACATTTAATTGTTATCACTATAATATTTTAATGGTTTAGATATATGTATAATATTTAATATATATTATTTTGTATTATTATGACAGTTAGTCTATTTAGAATTGACTTTTATTAGTTAGTTATAAAAGAAGGTGATTCCAATGTATAAATGTATGACCATAAAAGTAAATGAGTTAAATATATAACACAATATTTTATAATTACCCATATTATAATCTCTGTTTTGTATTTTATGAATAATCATAAATTTTAGAGTGTAGTCAATATTATAAAATAAATTTACAAGAAGTTACAATATATATTATCGAATATAATAAAATATAGCAAAATCTTTATATTTACATTTATAATTACATTTTTAACTTTCATTTCATCAAATCATATCGTTAATGCCTTAACACCTAAAATATCAAAAACATGCAGCCCATTATGTAATAAGCTCTTCTGTCAAATATGGAAAGAAAAACTTTAAACTTCAATATACTAAAAATGGAAGTACAAATTGGACTACTTCTATTAAAAATGGTATGAAACAATGGAATGACGAAGGTGCAAGCATCAGTTTAGAGACTTCTACTTATAAAATAGAAAGTAAAGCTTATGATACTGCTTCATGGGCCGGAAACACTACAAAATACACAATATATTTAAACGATTCAGCAGTTAAAAATGATACACAGAGATCAGAAGTAGTTGCTCATGAATTAGGACATACATTAGGGTTAGGACATGTAAATTGGCAAAGTGAATTGATGCGTTCAACTGGTTTAAAAGGTTCAGCTAGTCTATATGCTGGAGACATTACTGGTTATCATAAAATATGGTAGGAGGAGATTGTATGAAAACAGTACTAAAAAAATGGAAAGTTTTAATCGTTTGTCTTACAGCTATTATATTTGTTTTTATAATATTTATATTTTATTCCCATAATAAGCAAGTAACTGTTGTAAAACATATCCCTGATAATTCTACTGCAAAAATAGTAGGAGATTATTTAGACGAAGATGATCTTATTAAAGCACCTTATATTCTTGAAGGTACAGTAACTGATATCAGTCCATCTTTTGAATATGGAGGCATTCCATTTGTTAAAATAACATTTCATATTAATGATATATTATACTCTCAATCCGAATTAAAAGATAGCATTACAATTTTAAGAGAACAAGAAATGTTTACACCTCTTGAGAAAAATCAACAATATATACTCTATCTCTATGATTATGAAGGACCTATCGCTTCTCAAGTAAAAATGATTTGTGGTGGAAATTTGGGAGCATATGAAATTGTGAAAGAAGAAGTGACTAATGCAAGTCAGTCAATAGAAGAATATAAACAAGAGGTGAAAAAAGCTCTAAAATAATAGACTCTTTTGTACAAAATCGTTATTTTTAAATTATTATTAAAGTATAGATTCATTAGCGTAAAATCATAATTATTTTTATTGAATAATATATAAGAATACTTTGAGGAGGTAAAAGTGTGAAAATAAAGAAAATGATACCAATAATTCTATTGGTGGTATTCACTATAGTGATTATTTTTGTTAGCTTTATGAAAAAAAATAAAGAAATTAATGAAACACTTTCAATTGGAACCGAGTATGGAGTCCAAGTAAATGATAAACAGCTTTATACTTTTACTATCAATAATATATCAAAAGTACAGACATATTCTGATTGCGAAATCGTTATCATAGATTTCACTTATAAAAACAATAATATTGAAGATAATTTTATAATTAATCAAAAGAATTTCGATGTGGTTGATGATTCAAATCAACAAATTGAATATATTGATTGTTCATTGATTCATAATAAGCCTAGAATAATAAAGAAAAATCAAACATATTCAGCTCAATTAGCATATTCTATTCATAAAAATACAAAGGAACTTTTTTTAAAATTCCATACACAATATACAAATGACACTGCGTTATTTCAGCTTCCAGTATATAGATGATAAAAGTCAATATTATAATTGGATTTCAAAAACATAATACGAGTGGGATATTTATTATAGCCACAATTATAATCAATGTTGTTGATCAATAATATGGCTTTTTCATTTTACGCTTACGATTATAATGCAGATACAAAGAAGGAAACATTTGTAAAATGGATTACCTATAAAGTTAAACCCGTCAATAGAAGTACATGCTGGTATATTTCCTGTGATATAAAGCAAGAATGGTAATGGTTTGATAATAACTGTTATAGTACAAGGACATAACTATAATACTAGAGTTACAAATCCTGTATATAAGTTTATTAAAAATGTATGATAATAACTCTATCATAGTTTAATGTGAGTATTTCACTAAAAAGATGACACCGTTTCACTCATTTGATGACGTCATCACACTAGTGTGATGATAAAATAGTCATTATAGATTTGACCATAGTGGCATCTTTTTATTAATCCTTTTTTGTATTCTCATTGATTTGTCACCATTTATATGAATAGTATATGAAGACGTTACTATTCTATCAAGTATGGCATCTGCTATTGATTATTCTGCTCAAGTTGACCAATTATTCCGATATTCCTAATTAACCAATATTGTTCCTAATATTCTGATTATTCTGACCAGTTATTCCGATGAATCTGATCAATAATGAAATTCTGATTTTACAGTAAGGTTATAGTTAAATCTATTTTATATAAAAATAAAACTGAAAGATTTATTTAAATCCTCCCGTTAAATTATAGGATCTATCTTATCAATTCAATCAACTTTACAAATAGACTTTATTATTTAGTGCTTACAAAGAAAAACAAAAATAAAAGAAAAATCGTCATCACACAGGTGTGATGACGACATCAAACAAGTAATACTATTCGATTTTTAAAGTGAAATATTCATTAATGGGCATAAATGATATTCCCACCAAAATAACACCAAAAATATAAAAAGTATACCTCAGTGTATATGACGGGTGGCGAGAGCCACTCTGTTCGCTATATGAGAGCCACCACCAAACCGCTAGTTAGAGCCACATCGTCCGATAAGAGAGCCAGTCCATACAGACTGGCTTCTTAGCTATTTGAGTTTTGAATATTCTTCTCTCATGGAAGTACCTTCCAGTAATATTTTATAAGAACTATTGATGATTCGATCTAATATTGCATCGGCTATCGGTCCACCACCAAGTTTTTGATACCATCCTTCAGGTGTCCATTGGCTGCAAAGTATCGTTGATTTTTTATTACATCTCAATTCCATGATTTCTAGAATGCTGTTGACTTCTGTTTCATTTACTGATGATAATAAAAATTCATCGATGATAAGTAGATCAAGTTTTCCCAACTGCTTCATCATCTTGCGATATGTTCCTTGAATTCTGGCTGTTTCTAAATCCATAAGCAGTTCTGGCAAACGAATATATTTTACACGTTTTCTTGAACGACATGCATGGACACCTAATGCATTTGAAATCCAGGTCTTCCCATAATGTAAAGCTTTACATTATGGGAATTATGTAAAGTTAGAAATAATGTAAAGTAAGTTCTAATAAGCACGTTTTTATACCGTTTCTTATTGATTTACTTTACATTATTTTTTTATGTTCGGATAATATTTCTGTAGAT
>NZ_NFHI01000079.1:0-5315 GCF_002159255.1 Massilimicrobiota sp. An80 | reverse complement strand
GTGCGCACGTTCTTGCGCTTAATATATATTTCTTTTGAAATCATCGCTCCTGCAATGCGATGTAAAGCAACCGACTTACCTCGCGGGGATAACCCAACGGGGACCAAAGCATGTCGGTAAAGCCAAGATTAGTTCTCTATGAACGAGTAGCTTGGCAAGCTAGGCCATATATGGTAAAGCTTCTAGAGTTGAATCCAAGTCTTGTGGTTCTAGGAAGACATTCAGGTAACCACTCCTGTCTCTAAACTGTATATTCAATATAGGAAAGGTTGAATATAAGCAGGCTGTTTAGCACAGCTGACATCGTCAGCCCAAAAGACCAATTGGATACCTAAGTATGGAGTGACTATATTAAGTGTTACCGTGATATACCCTAGTGCTCTGGTTTTCTTTATTCAAACCATCACGGGTAGAGAGTCTCTACAGTAGCCCAACGATTTTCTGTAATGGATAATACATGGTGAAAGGAGACAGTTTCTAATTTCTATTTTTGAAAGGAGTTGACCCGAATGAGTCACCAAAAACTTTTAACGAAACTAGAAGGTTTTCGTGCCCGTAACAGTATAAATCACTGTTACATCAATAAAGATGTCTATCGTCTTTTATATGATAGAGACTTCTACTACATTGCCTATAACAGTATCAAATCCAATGATGGTGCTGAAACTGCTGGCAGTGACGGAACTTCTCTTCATGGATTCTGCGAAGAATGGATTGATGATTTGATTTCATCCTTTAGGGATGAAAGCTATCAGCCACAACCGAACAGAATCACTTACATTCCCAAGAAAAACGGAAAGATGCGTAAACTTAGTTTCCCTAATGGTAAAGATAAGTTAGTTCAAGAATGTATTCGTATCATACTTGAATGTATCTATGAACCTACATTCTCAAATCTTTCTCATGGCTTTCGTCCCAATCGCAGTGTGCACAGTGCATTGGCTCAAGTGGAAACCTGGCGTTCTACTGTTTGGTTTATTGAGGGCGATATCTCTGCATGTTTCGACGAAATTGACCATCGTATCCTAGAGTCTATTCTTCGTGAAAGGATTGATGATGAACGTTTTATCCGTCTCATCAATAAACTACTGAAAGCTGGTTACTTCGATATGGAGCATAACTTCCAGACAACGAAACGAGGTAACGCTCAGGGCTCTTGTGCAAGTCCAATACTAGCGAATATCTATCTAGATAAACTGGACAGATTCATGGAGAATATCATTCAAAGAGATACAAAAGGTAAATATCGTAAACAAAATCCAAAATATGCCAAACTGAGATATCAACTTAACAAAGCGATATCAGTGCATGATATCAAGGAAATCAAAAGACTAAGGAAAGAACTGAAAGCAACTTCATCAGTTGATGTTTTTGACCCTAACTTTCGTAGAGTACATTACGTACGCTATGCAGATGATTTTCTAGTAGGAACTATTTCTTCAAAAGCATATGCCGAACAACTTAAACAAGAAATCAAACACTTTCTTGAAAGTGAACTTCATCTAAGACTTAGCGAAGAAAAGACACTGATTACACACGCAAAAAACGAAAAAGCACATTTTCTTGGTTATCTCATCAACAGGAGATTTCCCTAACATTGACATCCTCATTGACAATCAAAAACTCATACACAAACTACGCGACAATGGAATGTGCAATGCCTTTGGATATCCTGCTTCCATAAAGAGATTATTATGCAAGCCTACTGAAGACATCATTACCTATGGTAATCAGGTTCTTAGAGGTCTAGTCAATAATAATCAAGGGTGTAGAAATTACTATGATATGCATAGAATCCAATATATCATCCAATATTCCATTGCTTATACGATTGCACGTAAATGTGATATCTCATTAAAGAAAGTCTTTAAAAAATATCACTCACAATTGATTTATTCATATACGAATGACAAAGGCAAAGACAAAACAATAAAATTAGCTTTGCACTCTTCATTCAAACGAGATAAGACATTCTTCTCACAGTGGCTTAGTAAAATCAAGCAAGATGTGGAATACAGATATAGAGATACGAATCCTCTCAAAAGAAACTGTTACATATGTGGCAATCCACAACATCATGTCATGTTTCATAGAAGAAGGATAAGTTCACTGCATATGCCTTATTCTCATATCATTAAAGAAATGATAAGAATAAACCGTAGGCAGATATGTTTGTGTAGAGAATGTTTTATAAAGGTCAGTCAGAACCTGTTAGAATACAATCAAATCGCAAAACGAAAACTCACTTAGAAATGGAGAGCCGTATGCATTGAAAGGTGCCCGTACGGTTCGGGAAGGGGCGAGGTCTTCTAGACTTCGCCTATTTCATACTTATATTGAACACTATGGAGTCACTCTACAGTCAAGAGTTTTTTTGATTTGATTGAAGTTTTTTCACTTTTTATAACAATATGATAAAATAGAATTATAAAGAAACATAGAAAGGAGAAAAACTTATGAAAATTTTATTATGTTGTAAAGCAGGTGTGACTTCTAATATGTTTGCCTCTGCCTTAAAAGATGAAGCTTCTAAAAAAGATATGGAAGTTATCATTTGGGCAACTGCAGAAACAATGATTGAATATTCTATTGAACAAGCAGATTTGATACTTGTTACACCACAGCTAAAAAGCTCCGTATCTAAATTTGAGGATCTTGCCAAAGCTGGAACTCCTGTTATTTTGATCAGTGATGAAGATTTTGTTCAATTCAATGCAAAGAAAGTTTTAGAAGAAGCACTTGCCAGTCTTTCATAATGATGACACTTGATCAGCTGGAAAAAGAATTCCAGCTTTTCTTCTGGCTATAGTTTGAACTTTACAAACTGTTAAGCTATGTTTCAACATCTCATAACATCTTTGATAATCTTGATTTTGATACATATCTACAAATGCTTGCATTTCAGCATACATAACATGTTGATGTTGATGATCTGTTTGTATGCTTGTTCCATCATGATTAACCCATTCAACTGTCTTGATAAAACTTGATGGTGTATCCACATAAAAATATCTTTTTTCTCCTTGAATGGTATTAAATGAAGGCGATTGACAATCTTTCGCTCCTATACATACACATTGAAAATGTGGATATTGTAAGACAAGAACACCCGATGTATCAATATGATGTTCAATACAAGGATAATAATGGATATCCTGTGGTTCACCAAATAATCCCACAACAAAATGAATATTATAAATATTGATATCCATCAATGCACCACCTGATTTGGTATAATCAAATACCGGCAAAATATCTCCTTCAAGAAATTTTTGATAGCGTGATGAGTACTGACAGAAATGACATTGTACAATCTTGATATTTCCTATTTCATGAAGATGATCTTTTATATATTGATAATGAGGTAAATATTGATTTGTAATAGCTTCCCATAAAAACAAATGGTTTTCCATGGCGATTTTTTGAAGAAATAATGCTTCCTGATAAGTCGATGTCATTGGTTTTTCTATAATAACATGTTTATGATGTTGCAAAGCCTTTCTAGCAAATTCAAAATGCAAATGATTGGGTAATGCGATATAGATAGTATCGACATGGCGATCATTTAATAATTGTTCATAATTTGTAGAATAACGTTCAAAACCATATTGTTCTACAATCTGTTTTAGCTTTTCCTCACTTCTTTGAGTTCCTGAAATATGAATGAGCTGAATATCTTTGATTTCATGAATAAAGGAAAGAAATTCACCCACAATCATACCACTTCCTACAATTCCTAGTTTCATTATTTACACCTTTTGTACCGCAATCAGCAACATCATAGGTCTACGCATTTCATCTTTCATACCATCCATATTCATCATTTCTAAAGGTGGTTGAGGTTCAACAACATGTTGAATCATGAAGCCATGTTTCATGAGCGTTTCAAGATATGTCGTCAAAGTACGATGATATTTCACCACTTTTTCTTGTAAAAAGACGGCTTCACGTTGTCCTTCATAAAAATAACGATCAACTGGAAAATGTAAAATATTCCCATTTTCATCGTAATACCAATCCTGATTTCCATAAGATGTGAAAACAGGATGCTCGACTGAAAACACAAAATTTCCACCCTTTGTCAACCAATTGGCAATATGTTGAACCAATTGTTCATAATCTTTGACATAATGTAGTGCCAATGAACTGAAAACCACATCAAAACTATCAGGTTCTAATGTTAAATCTTCCATAGCGATTTGACGATATTCTATTTGAGGATGTGCATGCTTTTGTTTGGCCGTTTCTAGCATACGTTTAGAAATATCAACACCCAAAACATATTGCGCATGATGTTCCGTCGCATATTGACAATGCCACCCATATCCACAGCCTAAATCTAAAACTCTTTTTCCTTGAAAATCTGGCAGTAGCTTTTCAAATTCATGCCACTCACCAGCTCCTTGAAGTCCGTAAATAGAACGATACATTTGACTATATTTTTCAAAAAAGACTTCATCATCATATTTATTCTCTTTCATAAATAACCTTCTTTCCCTTTTATCTTAGCATATCCATGAAAAAAAGCATATGTTTTTCACATACGCTTAATGACTTATATTCTCCCCATATCTTTTTAAAATGATTGAATCTGCTTCTTAACTTCATCTAAGTCTGAATTGCATAAAATCGGCAAAGCATCTACTAATTGTTCTGGAGGGAGATCCCACCATTTCCACTGTAATAAAAGTCCAATCAATTCATCATCAAATCTTTTTCTAATGAATCGCACAGGATGACCACCAACAATAGTATAAGGCTCGACATCTTTTGTCACAATACTATGTGCTCCAATAATAGCGCCATCACCAATATGTACACCTG
Organism: Massilimicrobiota sp. An80; assembly: GCF_002159255.1. Lineage (NCBI taxonomy): Bacteria > Bacillati > Bacillota > Erysipelotrichia > Erysipelotrichales > Erysipelotrichaceae > Massiliimicrobium > Massilimicrobiota sp. An80. The sequence continues at coordinate 491 of NZ_NFHI01000079.1, read as the reverse complement.
GCATAATGACACAATGTCGCCCAAACCAGACATCATTGCCAATGACTGTATCTCCTTTAAATGGCAACTGGGCTAAATGATCAGGAACTCGTTTTGCCCATTCGCCACCCATCACAGCAAATGGATATGTTGACACACTATTGATACGATGATTGGCTGAACCCATAATAAATTGTGTTCCAGAAGCAATCGAACAAAACTTTCCAATAATCAAACGATCGCCAAATTCGGGATAATTAAATAAGATATTCTTTTTTTTCAAAATGAATTGCATCTTCATCATCATAGTAAGTATATTCACCAATTTCAACATGACTTGCTTTCACAACATTTTTAATAAAAAAAAGGACACGACACAAAGTGAGAATAAAGAAAAAAGGGGCTGTAACGAAATAAATATTCGTAAGGCCACCTAAAAAAGAAAACGACAATGATTATCTTTAATGATTATCATTGTCGTTTTTGGTATAATTAGATTATGGAATCTTCTA
>NZ_NFHI01000078.1:0-5963 GCF_002159255.1 Massilimicrobiota sp. An80 | reverse complement strand
ATGTAACCTACCTAATCTCAAGTATGATTACTTTTAATAATTTTTTACAGAATATTGTTATGCATTTACTTGATTAAGATTACTTATAGTATATCAGATGAAAAAGTATTTGTTTTTTTTGATTTTCAAATTTAAATTATCTTGTTTTTATCGCTATTTATTTCTTGGTTTCATCTGAGGGAACAAGATAACTTCTTGGATAGATTCTTGACCAGTTAATAACATCACAAGTCTATCAATACCCATACCCATTCCACCTGTTGGTGGTAATCCGTATTCCAATGCTTCTACATAATCTAAATCCATTTCGTTAGCTTCGTCATTTCCAAGTTCTTTTTCTTTTAACTGATTTGCAAATCTTTCATATTGATCATCAGGATCATTTAATTCGTTGAATGCATTTGCATATTCATTACCACAGATAAATAATTCAAATCTCTGTGTGAAACGAGGATCTTCAGGATTTTTTCTTGCTAGTGGAGAAATTTCTACAGGATGTCCATAAACAAATGTAGGATCAACAATTGTTTCTTCTACATATTTTTCAAAGAATTCATTAATAATATGACCATAACCAAAGTGTGCTTCGACTTCAATACCATGTTCTTCAGCTAATTTTTTCGCATCTTCAAAAGTCATATCTCCTGCAAAATCAATTCCAGTTTGTTCTTTAATAGCATCTGTCATAGAAATACGTTTAAATCCAGGAGCTAAAGAAAGCTGATGTCCTTTATATTCAATATCATATGTACCACAAACATCTTTCGCAGCATTAGAAATGATACCTTCAGTTAAATCCATCATTCCTTCTAGATCACTAAATGCTTTATAAACTTCAATTGTTGTAAATTCTGGATTATGAGTTCTATCCATACCTTCATTTCTAAATAAACGTCCAATTTCATAAACAGCATCCATACCACCAACAATTAATCTCTTTAAAGATAATTCAGTCGCAATTCTTAAATAATAATTCATATCTAAAGTATTATGATGTGTAATAAATGGACGAGCAGAAGCACCACCTAAAATAGGATTTAATACAGGTGTTTCAACTTCAGTGTATCCTAAACCATCAAGATAATGTTGAATAGAACGAATAATCTTTGGTCTTGTAAAAGCAATCTTTCTTGCTTCTTCATTCATAATTAAATCAACATATCTTCTTCTATATCTTTCTTCAACGTCATTTAAACCATGATATTTTTCAGGTAAAGGACGTAATGCTTTTGTTAAGTGAATATACTCAGAAGCTTTGACAGATAATTCACCAGTATTTGTCACAAAGACAGTCCCAACAATCCCAACGATATCTCCAATATCACTTTTTGTTAAAACTTCATAACTGTCTTCACCAATAACATCTTTTCTGACATAAATTTGGATTTGCCCTTCTTTATCTTGAATATGCATAAAACATACTTTACCTTTACGACGTTTTGTCATAATTCTACCAGCAACTTTGACTTCAATCGCAGCTTCTTCTAATTCTTCATGTGTTTTTCCTGCATATTTTTCTTTGATTTCTGTTGAAAAAGCAGTGACATCAAATCTTTGTCCAAATGGATCAATACCTTTTTCTCTTAAAAAATTTAACTTTTCACGTCTTACTAATTCCTGTTCATTAAAATGTCTTTCTTCCATAATATCTCCTTTCCAATAAAAAAACTCCCATCCACAAGGGACGAGAGATTATCGTGTTACCACCCTCATTCGTTTATGCATCACTGCATAAACCTTTTCAACTCCTATCAGAGTCTAGCCTGTAACGCGGCACACGTTATTTTATCACATACGATCCAAAATACGGCTCCTAGTCTTTATTCATCGTTACTATGATTGTCCATTTCCACCATCAGGACTCTCTTGTTATCAATCATAACAATTACTCTTCTATTCATCGCCTTTTTTCTATACGCCTGTATTATATAAATAAACTTTCTTGTTGTCAAGACTGCATTTTTTATTTCATTTGAGACTTCATTAGGATTATCATATTCATCAAGAATGAACTTATATATGACAGAATAGTTGTATAGAAAAATAGGGAATGATAAAATGATGATAAGGAGTGAGACTTATGTATTATCAGACATATTATCAATCGCCTTTAGGCAATCTTTTATTGGTATGTGATGAAGAGGGATTGATTGGATTGTGGATTGAAGGGCAGAAATACTTTTTAGGAAATATCAAAGAAAATATTATAAAGAAAGATAATCAGCCCATATTGATACAAACTCAAAAATGGTTAGATGATTATTTTCATCAAAGACAACCTTCCATCAATGATTTAAAATTAACACCAAAAGGCACACAGTTTCAACAGATGGTATGGAAAATATTGTGTGAGATTCCTTATGGTCAAACAATGACTTATGGGGAAATTGCTAAAAAGGTGGCAAAAACATTAAATAAAAAAACAATGTCAGCTCAGGCAGTCGGTGGGGCTGTTGGGCATAATCCTATATCCATCATTATTCCATGTCATCGTGTTGTAGGAAAAGATGGAAGTTTAACAGGATATGCGGGTGGTATTGATAATAAAATCAAGTTATTACAATTAGAGAATGTTGATATGACACGTTTATATGAACCTCGCCAGAGATAAAGAATATATAAGTATGTATATTCTTTTTTTGTGGGAATATATAAAAAGAGGACTATTTCCGGGGAAATATGTCGATATACGATAGGAATATATAAATGTTCATTTTCAATTCAAATAAAAAGGATTTAATAGTATATATTCTATATAAAGGGGATAAGAGAATGCTACAAATTAAGAATATATATAAACAATATAAAACGGGTGATTTAGTTCAAAAGGCATTAGATGGCGTCAGTCTTAATCTCAGAGATAATGAATTTGTTGCGATATTAGGACCAAGTGGAAGTGGAAAGACAACACTTTTAAATATTATTGGTGGATTAGATCGTTATGATAAAGGTGATTTGATTATCAATGGCATTTCGACTAAAAAGTATAAAGATAGAGATTGGGATTCCTATCGTAATCATACCATAGGTTTTGTCTTTCAAAGCTATAATCTGATTCCTCATCAGACTGTCCTGGCTAATGTTGAATTGGCTTTGACGATATCTGGTATTTCTAAAGCAGAGCGTAAAAAGAGAGCAAAGCAAGCTTTAGAAAAGGTGGGTTTAGGTAATCAGGGACACAAGAAACCAAATCAAATGTCTGGAGGACAAATGCAGCGTGTCGCCATTGCGAGAGCTTTGGTTAATGATCCAGATATTTTACTCGCCGATGAACCTACTGGTGCATTGGATAGTGATACCAGTGTTCAGGTTATGGAACTGTTAAAAGACGTTGCCAAAGATCGACTTGTTGTGATGGTAACACATAATCCTGAATTGGCAGAAGCTTATGCAACACGTATTGTTGAATTAAGAGATGGAACAATCCGTAGTGATTCTGATCCATATGAAGTCAGTGAACATGAATTGGATAAACCAAGACATGAAAACATGGGAAAATCTTCAATGTCCTTTTTAACAGCTTTATCTTTAAGTTTTAATAACTTACGTACCAAAAAAGCCCGTACGATTTTAACATCTTTTGCGGGGTCTATTGGAATTATTGGGATTGCATTGATATTATCGCTTTCTAATGGTGTCAATCAATATATTCAATCAATTGAAGAAGAAACATTATCTGAATACCCACTGCAAATACAAAGTACAGGTTTTGATATGACATCTTTGATGGTAGATGTGCAAGATAGTCAAAGTGAAAATAAAGAAGAAGGCCAGATACAAGTTATTCAAATGATTACTAATATGTTTTCAAAGATTGGTTCTAATGACTTGACTTCTTTGAAAGAATATTTAGATAGTGGTGACAGTGATATTAAAGAATATACAAATGCTGTAGAGTATACGTATAATGTATCACCACAAATATACAGTACAGATACAGAAAATATCAGACAGGTTCATCCTGATAAATCATTCCAATCACTTGGTTTAGGCTCTTCAAGTAGTGGAAACAGCATGATGTCAACAATGATGAGTACCGATGTTTTTTATGAAATGCCTAGTGATGAAAGTCTATATGTAGATCAATATGATGTTAAAGCAGGACGTTGGCCTAAGGCTTATAATGAGTGTGTTCTGGTTTTAACACAAAATGGTAAGATTAATGATTTAATGTCGTATACATTGGGGTTAAGAGATTTTTCTGAATTAGATGATATGGTAGATAAGTTCTCTCAAGAGGAAGAAGTCAATGCTCCAGAGAATACAGATACTTATTTATATGAAGATGTATTAGGAAAAGAGTTTAAGCTTGTCAATGCAGCAGATTATTATGAATATGATGAAGAATATGATTTATATAGAGATAAAACAGATAATCAATCCTATATGAAAAAATTGATTGAAAATGGTGAAACTATAAAAATTGTTGGGATTGTTCAACCAGCCAAAGGAACAACAGCGATAATGCTTCAAACGGGTATTGGTTATCCCCAGTCACTGACAACACATGTGATTGAACAAGCTCAAGCAAGTGAAATTGTGAAAAAACAATTAGAAAATAAAGATATTGACGTGTTTACAGGTAATGCTTTTAATGAAGCTAATAATAAAGAGTTTGATATGAATTCATTGTTTAGTGTTGATACAGAGAAGTTAAAGAGTGCGTTTTCAATAGATCAAAGTCAATTGACAAAAGGAATGGGTGAGCTGGATTTAAGCCAGATTCAATTAGATATGTCAAATATGCCTTCTATTGATATGGATGCAATCTTATCACAATTAAATGTTGAGTTTACAAGAGAACAGATTGAATCTTTAAGTCAAAGTATCACAACTGATTTTCAAAATTATATGGTTGAAAATCAGTTGACGGATTCAACTCAGATACAGACTTATTTTATGACTTATATGAAAACATCTCGTGCACAAAGTCTGATTCAACAAAATGTTATTCAATTACTTCAAGATAGTGGTTTAACAGGGCAGTTTGAAACATTATTACAAAATCAGATTCAAACAATGATGACACAATATACAGCACAGATTTCTCAATCCTTAGAAGAACAAATCAGTGCTCAAATGTCTAAACAAATGGAAACATTAGCTCAAAATATGCAATCAGCGATTCAAATTGATCCAACTGCATTTTCTGAAGCTATTCAAATGAATATGAGTGAAGAAGAGTTGTCTGAACTTATGGTCTCACTTATGACAACAGAAACTTCAACTTATGAAAATAATTTAAAAACATTAGGATATGCTGATTTTGATGAACCTAGTGGCATTAATATTTATCCAAAAGATTTTGAAACAAAACAAAATGTTGTGAATATTTTAGATGATTATAATGCCAAAATGGAAAAAACTGATGAAGATAAAGTGATTTCTTATACAGATTATGTAGGTACTTTAATGTCATCAGTAACTGACATTATTAATGTGATTAGTTATGTACTGATTGCCTTTGTTGCTATTTCTTTAGTCGTATCTTCTATTATGATTGGTGTTATTACTTATATCAGTGTCTTAGAACGACAAAAAGAAATTGGAATCTTGCGTGCAATAGGTGCATCTAAGCGTAATATTTCACAAGTTTTCAATGCCGAAACATTTATTATAGGATTACTTGCAGGTGTTTTAGGTATTGTGATTACATTGTTATTGTTGATACCAGGAAACATGATTATTCATTCGATTGCTGGTAATGTAGATGTCAGTGCCTCTTTACCAGTGGCAGGTGGTGTCATCTTAGTTGTGCTTAGCGTTGTTTTAACTTTGATTGGTGGTATTATTCCTTCCAGCAAAGCAGCGAAGAGTGATCCTGTTTCAGCATTACGTAGTGAGTAAAGGGACTGTAACGAAATAAATATTCGTAAGGCCACCTAAAAAAGAAAACGACAATGATTATCTTTAATGATTATCATTGTCGTTTTTGGTATAATTAGATTATGGAATCTTCTAAT
>NZ_NFHI01000077.1:0-5967 GCF_002159255.1 Massilimicrobiota sp. An80 | reverse complement strand
TTAGAATACAATCAAATCGCAAAACGAAAACTCACTTAGAAATGGAGAGCCGTATGCATTGAAAGGTGCCCGTACGGTTCGGGAAGGGGCGAGGTCTTCTAGACTTCGCCTATTTCATTTATGAGTCAAATAACAGTATACAAAAAAGATAAGAATTCATTTTTGACATAATCATACAAACGATATATAGATTTTGACTTTCAAACAAAAAAAACTTTTAAGATTTTCATCCTAAAAGTTTGTTCGATTACCAGACATGATATCCGCCATCAATCATTATATCAATGCCTGTTGTATAAGTTGAAGCGTCAGATAATAAATATAAGACTGCTCCAATTAATTCTGTAGGTTTACCTACACGATGCATAGGTGTATTGTTCATTGAGTTTTCAAACACTCTTGGATCATTTAATTTAATAAAGTTTTTCACATTGCTCATCCCTTTTTCTAGAAACCCTGAAGATACGCTATTGACTCTGACATTATATTCTCCATATTCACTGGCAACACTTCTTGTTAAATGTAAAACTCCACCTTTTGATGTACAATATCCTGACATATTAAATGGTGGTTTATTCACAATTGTTCCTGTAAAAGAGGCAATATTCACAATAGACCCCTGTTTTTGTTTAACCATATATTGTCCAAAATATTTACAACATAAAAATGTTCCAACAATATTAATATTCATTAATCTTGCATAATCTTCACCGGTATAATCTTGAATGCTGCCATGCTGATTGACACCTGCTGCATTAATCAAACCATCAATATGCCCAAAATCCTGTATGATCTGTTCACTGACTTTTTGAATATCAGCTTCCTTTGAATTATCTGCCATATAATAACGAACTTCAATACCATATTGATTCTTTAATGATTGCGCTAATTCTTTAAGTTTGTCAACATTTGAGGGGATATCAATCATAACCAAACTTCCACCTGCCTGCGCTACAGCTTCCACAAAATGTGAACATAAATACCCAGTCGCCCCTGTTGCGACAATGACTTTACCATCTAAACGAAACAAATCCATCACATTAACCATTTTTCATTCCTCCTATAATAATGTTGTGATGACATTGGATAAACCACATAATCCAATGACAACATAAGTTAATTTTCTAATGAGGTTAGCATCTAATTTATCTACAATCTTATTGGCAATCCATAAACCTAATAAAATACCAACCATTCCTAAACCAATGCCACCAAACAAATCAACTGTCAAAATACCATTAATGACTCTAAAAGCTGTTGAATAAATAACATTGATTAAAAAGAAACATTGTATTGTTCCTAAATATTCTTCTTTTCCTTTTGTTTTTGATAAGAAATAGATAACCATTAATGGTCCTCCAATACCAAACAATCCATCACAGGCACCTGAAATGATAATGCATAATAAAGCAACGATGCCTTTAGGTTCAATATCGTTTTTAGAAAAGAAAAGGAAATAAAGAGATAAAACAATTAAGAAAATACCTAAAATGATTTTCATGATATTTTGATCAATCATTTTTGCAAATAAAATAGAAACACTGCTGACAAATAAATATAAAACGGCTGGACCGATAATCTTTTTAAAATTAATTGTATGACGATAACGATAAACCATGGCTGCACATAAAATCATACAAATAGCACTTGATACACCTGCACTTTGTACAACACTAAGCTGTAAAGGCAAAAACATCATCATGACAACGCCAGCCCCAAAACCTGACACTCCCTGAATAATGCCAGCTACAAATGCTGGTAATAAAATATAACCTATCATTTCCATCTATGATTCCTCCTAACGACTATCAATTTATCAGGGAATTCATCATGAAACAATGAAACCAGCCCATAAAAAAACGTTGTTTTCAAAAAGCCTGTTTTAAGACTTTTCATTTGAAAACAACGTTTCTTCTTATAATTCTTTACCATTTGTTTCAATGACTTTTTTATACCAATAGAAAGAATCTTTTCGACTTCTTTTTAAAGTTCCTGTTCCATCATCATGTTTATCAACATAAATGAAACCATATCTTTTACGCATTTCTCCAGTACCAGCAGAAACAAGATCAATACATCCCCAAGGTGTATATCCCATTAAATCTACATCATCCTCTTCTACTGCTTTGATCATTTCTTTGATATGTTCTCTTAAATATTCAATTCTATATGGATCATGAATAGAACCGTCTTCTTCAACCGTATCCAATGCTCCCATACCATTTTCTACAATAAATAATGGGACCTGATATCTGTCATATAATTTATTCAATGTATTACGAAGCCCAACAGGGTCAATTTGCCATCCCCAATCTGTTATCTTTAAATATGGGTTACGTCCACCACTAATAACATTTCCTTCTATCTGCTCGGCATTGCCACCTTCAATAGATGAGAAATAATAACTAAATCCAATATAGTCTACTTTCCCTGCCAGCATCAGTTCTTCATCACCTGGTTCCATTTCTGGTGCTTTGGCATTTAATCTTTTCCACATAGATGTACAAGTATTAGAATAATATCCTCTGACATGGGCATCACCATAATAATATAATGACAGCATTTTTTCTCTAGCAGCAACCTGATCATCAGGAGAACATGTTGCAGCATATGTTTCAGGGAATAACAACATACATCCAATCATATTTTCTGGATCAATCTTATGTCCTTCAATCACAGCTTTAGCACTGGCAACAAACATATGATGTGATGCCTGAACAACAGTTTGGTTGGCATCTTCACCTTCTTTAAAAATCAAACCTGCCTGATGATAAGGTCTTGGAATTCTCATTGTGGCATTAATTTCATTAAATGTCATCCAGTATTTAACTTTTCCTTTATAACGTTTAAAGCATGTTGTTGCATATCTGACAAAAAAGTCAACAAGCTTACGATTACGCCATGAACCATATTTTTGAACAAGATATAATGGTGTTTCATAATGTGATAAAGTCACAACAGGTTCAATACCATATTTATGCAATTCATCAAAAACATCATCATAGAATTTTAAACCTTCTTCATTAGGTTCTTCTTCATCTCCATTTGGAAAAATTCTTGTCCATGCGATAGACATTCTAAAACATTTGAATCCCATTTCGGCAAACAAGGCAATATCCTCCTTATAATGATGATAGAAATCTGTTGCTTCATGACTCGGATATAAAGCATCTTCATGTACATAATCATCAATCTGACGTTGAACGCCATGTCGTGCTCCTCTTTCTACATCGGCAATGCTTAAACCTTTTCCACCTTCTAAATAGGCTCCTTCATACTGGTTAGCAGCTGTCGCTCCACCCCATAAAAAATCTTCTCTTAGTTTCATTCTTTCTCCTCCTTGTTTCTAACATAATCAAATTCACATTGATAGACAATACAATCATTTGATAAAAAAACATCGTTTTCAAAAAATAAGATCATGCATTATTATTTTGAAAACAATATTTCATTTTGATCTTCTTCCATAACCTTCTGACTGGCTTTACGAAGAGGTTCATAAGATAAAGCAACTTCTTTTTTATGTTGAAAAGCTTCATCATAATGTTTATGAAAATAACAGCTATATAACATATCAAGAATTAACATAATAGACACTGTTGATGTATAGGAAGCAATATGAGAATAGAGTTTCTCTCTTGTAGTCATAGGCAAAATAATATCCACTTTATCCTGCCATTGACTTTCTCCCCTACTTGTAATCAAAATAGAATGAGCTTTTCTTTTGACAATATTTTCAATATATTGTTTTGTTTTTAATGTTGTTCCTGAATAAGAAATCAATATAAAAGTATCATCTTGGGTTGCATTATAAGATTGATAGAACTGTTCATTGACATTTTCACTGACAATAACATTTTTTCCAATACGCATCATACGATCTGCAAAGATTTTTCCTAATTCAATCGCAACACCTATACATAAAACATAGATGTTTTGACTACGATCTATCATTTTTGTCGCTTCTATATAATCAAAATAATCAACTAATGATAAGGTATCTTTAGCCGTTTCCTGATATAGCTCACTGACACTACCTAAAACTTTCGCCAGATTATCATCTTTATAAAAAGGAATATTGGCATCAATATTTTCAAAATGTTCATGTAAATATTTCATTTCTTCTAAATATTTTTCTTTAAAATCATGATAACCTCTAAATCCCATTTTATGACATAAGCGTGTAACTGCTGAAGTTGATGTATAAGAGTCAGAGGCCAACTCACGAATAGACATATCTTTAATTTGTCCTTTGAGTTCTATAACCTTTTTCGCAACTTCTTTTTCTGCTTCAGATAACTGTTCCATTCTTTCTAACTTTTCGATAATTAACATTTTGATCAACTCTCTTTATCTTTTATTTTACATTGATATGAGAATAAAGACAATCTTATTCAAACATTGATACTAAGGAATCTGATTCAAATATGATAATGTCTCAATGTATCAAGATTGATAATGTCCCAACATGTTGGGACATTATCAAATAATCCTGTTATACTATAAACCTCACTTTTTATTGGAGGTTTGATGATGAGAAAGGTTGAATTAAGAATGAATGAATTAAAAAAATATGAAATCATTAAAAAACTTGTTGAAACGAATGGCAACAAGAAACGTGCTGCCATCAAGATTGGCTGTACTGTTCGCACTGTGAACAGACTCATACTCAAATATAAAAATGGTGGCAAGGCTGCCTTTATTCACGGCAATCGTGGCAGATGTCCTTCTACCACTATCCCTCTTGATATGAGAAATAGAATTGTCTCTTCCTATATCAATGATTATTCCGATACAAATTTCACTCATTATTGCGAAATCGTTAAGGAGGATCTTGACATCAGTATATCCGATACCACTCTTAACAAATGGCTCAGAGAGGAGAATGTCCTTTCCCCTAAGGCTAGAAGAAAGACCAAGAAACTCATGAAGAAAAAGCTTAAGCAGAAGCTTGATCAGACTTCTTCTCAGAAGGTTAAGAATCAGATCAAGATGGCCATCGCTTCCGTCGATGATGAAAATGCTCATCCAAGAAGGTCAAGATGCAAATACTTCGGTGAGATGATTCAGATGGACGCCTCTTCTTTCGAATGGATTCCTGGTCATATATGGCATCTTCATCTCGCTGTTGATGATTCTACTGGCACTGTGGTTGGGGCCTATTTTGATACTCAGGAAACCTTGAATGGCTATTACAATGTTTTCTTTCAAATCTTGACTGGTTATGGTATCCCTGCCATGTTCTATACTGACAGGCGTACTGTCTTTGAATACAAAAGAAAAACCAAGGCTTTCGATGACGAGGATACCTTCACCCAATTCTCCTACGCATGCCATAACCTTGGTGTTGATATAAAGACCACAAGCATCGCTCAGGCCAAAGGCAGAATCGAGAGACTCAATCAGACCTTCCAGTCTCGATTGCCTGTTGAATTGAGACGTGCTCATGTGTCTTCCATAGAGGAAGCCAACGAATTTTTAAACTCCTACCTAAAAAAATTCAATGATCAGTTCGCTCTACACCTTAATACTACACAATCGGTATTTGAAAAGCAACCATCAATGGAAAAAATTAATTCAACACTGGCTGTTCTTTCACCGAGAAAGATTGATTCTGGTCACAGCATCAGATACAAGAATAAGTTCTATATTCCTGTTTCTGATAGAGGAGTGCCATACTATCTGAAAAAGAAAACAGACTGCATGGTCATCGAGTCATTTGATGGTGGGCTATATGTCAATGTATTGGACGAACTATTCATCATGAAGGAGATACCAGAGCATGAAAGGCATTCAAAGGAGTTTGATGGTGAAATCAAAGAAAGCAAGCCAAAAAAGCAGTACATTCCGCCAATGGAACATCCTTGGAGAAATGATGACTTTCTTGGCTTTCTAGCAAGACAAAAGCATCGTACAAACGGTGCTAATGTTTAACTTTTTTTAGGACATTTTCAAAATTGCTTGACA
>NZ_NFHI01000076.1:0-6133 GCF_002159255.1 Massilimicrobiota sp. An80 | reverse complement strand
TACTAAAATAGTCTTATCATTTAAAGTGATTATTTCTTATTCATTCACTTTGATAAGACTTTTTCTTTTATTTTGACTATTTTCTTTATTTTTCTTTTTATTTAATTTGGCATTCAACATTATCCATTGATGTATTCGGCAAGTGTCCTGAGAAACTGACAGGCATTATCACAATAGCCACAGCGAAACTTGCACTTCTGATTTCCAAGGTACTGACCGCCGCAAGGGAACTAAAAAACAAGCTGTTCCATGAAGCTCTTGAAAAAGAATACGGAAGCATGTCTGTTATTAAAGCAGAGGACACCGCAGAGGTTATTACAACTCCGGCTAAGGAAGTAATAACAGAACCCAAAGCACCAGAAAACACTATTACTGCAACTGCTCCAAAGGCAGAGGTTCAAGAACCACCCAAGCCACAAATACCTCCAAGACCGGTTATGCCACCGGAAGCTGCCACTTTCTCAAGACTTCAAAAGATTAAGGTTACTCTTGATAAACACAATAACCTTATCTTTGAAGCAGAGCGTGAACGGACAAAACTGGAGATTGAATTGGCTGATTTAAAGGGACTTGCAAGACTTACCAAGAAAAAGGAGCTTGAAAACAGGATTGCCACCAAAACCGAGGAAATCCGAACCTTCAAAGCCGGACTATCCGGTATCGTCAGACAGCATGGATTTGCAACGGTGCAGGATTTCTACACAGCATTCTATACCGCACAGCGTGCCAACGACGCATATGAGAAAGAATGTGCCAAGCGGGAGGAAGTCTATGGAGAGAAAGCCACTCCCAAAGCCGAATCAATGCACGAAAAGTTACAGCGGTATCAGGAAAAGGCTGACAGACAGAATGCCAACCAACCTCACCGAAGCAGAGATAAAGGGGCGAGATAATCGCCCCATGCCACAAAAATAGCCGTATCCATACACATAATGGATGCGGCTATTTGAAGTACATAGTATGCGTAAAGCTGAAATTTATCTCTCAACCTCAACAATCAGCTCGGAGAATATGCCTGATATGTTGATTGTATTTTCGGCAGTTTCGTTTTCTTCAAGCTCAACAATTTCTCCGTTTTTGCGGGTGATGAGCTTGCATTTTCTGCCGTTATTTGAGAGTTTGTAGTTATCTGCATTTTCAAGGTGAACAATCGCTTTCGCTTTGAACTGGTTTATATCAAGTTTTGTGCAGTTACCTGAAATAAAAATTTCGTAGTCAGTCTTTGCGGTAAACTCCAGACTTCCCTCTGTGTCCCGGATAAAAACCTTTTCTGCGTCGCCGTCGTACTCAAGTCGGCTGAGGCGTAAATCCTCAATAAGAAGTTCCTTAACGCTTGCTGAAACCTCTGTATGCTCGGTAAACTTTTCAGGGAGTAAAAGAGTAATATCCACGCTTTCCTGTGCTTCAAAACGGCTGACGCCCTTTTTATTTACAAGTTCAACATCCAACTTATTACGCTTTTCGTCAAGTTTCACCTTGAAAAGAGAGCCAATTTCAGCAAGTATTTCGGAAGAAAGCACAATGTGGATTTTTTCATCCACACCTGTTTTGATAGTAATTTTCCTTGCACCGCCCAAGTTTATATCAAAATGCTTGCCGGTGTCGATGTCATAAACTGTTTCGCTTTCGAAAACCACCGGCTTTTCTTCCTGTTTTTTGACCTCTTCAAGCACAAGCTCATCGAGAGTGAGCTTGAAAAGCTCTGCGAGGATAATCATATTTTCAACATCAGGGAGACCTCGCTTGGTCTCCCATTTTGTTATAGCTTGACGGCTTACTCCTATTTTCTCAGCAAGCTGTTCCTGAGAAAGTCCCTCTTTTAATCTGTACTGCTTTAATTTATCACCAAAATCCATTTTTGTCTCTCCCTTATTCCTTAATGAGTACATATGCTGAAATCTTTCTTATCGGCATACACAAAATAATACTTATCATAATGTTTACTAAAATCTGAGCTACTGCAAATAGCATTAAAAAGCCAAATGAAATCTCAATGTTATTTTTCATGACACCCAAAGTCTCAAAAATAAATTGATAGATAGCCGGCATATAATAAATTGCCAAAAAGCTTGAAAGCACAATTGCCACCATCGACACAGGCATAAATGAACCTGTTGTCTGTAAAATAAGCTGTGAACTTGTGTAGCCCATTGCTTTGTAAATACCTAACTCCTGTCTTCTTTTTACAAGCAGAGACTTGATAACAATATATAAAATAAATAACACAACGAGAATTGTTACCGCACAAATTGATACTACAAGCACCACAGTGATACCCATATACATATCCTGTGCTTCAGTTTGAAGCTTGTAAGAATTCACTGTGTCTGCTACCAATGCAGAGTAATCGGATTTATATTCCTTTGTAATCTTTTCGGCATTTTCAGCATTTTCAAGATACACATAGAGGTATGGAGTCTGATTTTGGTTAAAGAGACTGTTGTATCCTTCTATGCTCAGTTCACAAAGCTCGCCCTGTAAATTTACGCTTTGCACAAAGCCTGTAACCTGAAAGCTTTTTGTGATACCGTCCACCGTCACGCTGACTGTATCACCGATTTTAAAATTTTCTTCAAAAGCACTGCCCAAAGCGATTTCATCTGCATCTTTCGGATTTTCACCCATATAACATACATCATTTCTCACCTTTGAGAAGTCCTCGCAGGCAAAAGCAGTCACTGTTTTCTCTTCAATTTTAACAATTGCAGACATATATTTCAATGAATTTTGCACACGATTATCGTTACCAAGTTTTGACTCAAGCTCACTCATGCTGTCGCTTTTAGGATAAATAATCACATCTGCTACTTCGTCTGACAAAGCAGACATAAAATTATCCGGCTCAACTACTACATTGTAGAACAGTGTGCCTGAAAATGCTATGAGAACCGTCAGCACAAAAGACACCAGAAAGAGCATTATATTCTGTTTTGTAGAAGCTATCATCTGCTTTAAGACAAGCAGGAATTTTGTATTGCCTCTGGTTTCTTCAAGCGGAAAATAATTTTTCTTTGTGTGCTTTGAACTTGTATTACCTCTTAAGCCGTCAATAGGCTGAGTTTTCTTGATTTTTCGTGCGGATATATATGTGAAGAACGAAACAACACCGCAAAGAATACAAGCCACACATACAAAGCTCAGCAAATCAAAGCTAACAGCAAACGAAAAACCTGACTGAACAGTAAGCACTGAGCAAAGCACAGGAAGTAAAGTGTAAGACAGACCAATGCCGAGAATTGCAAACAATAGCGAAACAATAGCATAAGGCAGTGTGATACTCGCTACAATCTGAGCACTTGTATAACCCAGAGCTTTAAGCACGCTCATATTTGTAATTTCGGACTCAATAGCATTTTTAACTTTGAAGTTACTGAGGAATACGCTAACTGCAAGGATGATTAGTGCAAAAGCGGTTAAAATAAGTACAAGCAGATCCGTAACCATTGTCCGTGTACCCTTTACGCTTTCGCTGTCAAGAATTGATAAAGCCATAACACCTTTGTTCTCAATTGCTTTGCTGACATCATCTTTCACTTCATCAAGGCTTGCATCGCTCTTTACGCTCATTGAATATTCAACCACAGCCTTGTCACTATAAGAATCCGCAAGCTCTGCAAACTCTTCTTTTGGTAAATAGGCACACAGCAAACCCGAACCATAGTTGCCGTACTGCATTTCTTCAATCACACCTGCCACAGTGAAACTATGGGACTTGCCGTCAATTGCATAAACGATTTCGTCATTCAAAGCAAATCCACCAAAGTTGGATACATAAAGTGGGATATAGATTGGATCGTCAACATTATTTTTGCTTTCACTCACAAGTTCATAATTGTTAAGAGTACGCTTGTCGTCAATGTTATAAAACACTGTGTTCATTGAAAAATCCGCACCATTGAAATCCTTGACAGTAGCTTCTGTCATAATAGCAGTATAGCTTTCGATTTTCTCTACCTTTTCGATTTCATCAATTGCTTTTTCAAGTTCACTGCTGTTCTGGACCTCAGGAACAATTGCGTTGAGCATTGCGGTGCTTAACTTTTCAAACTTTGTATCATAAGCCCTATCTACCTGACACAGCAAAACCGCTGCACAATTTAATATTAGAGCAGTTATCAGAATGATAACGCCGAATGATATAAAGGAGGTTTTTTCTTTTTTTAAGTTGTATAAAATCTGATTTGCTATTTTTTTCATATTACCATCCCATCTCTGTTAAAAAGTTGTTTAGCTTTGCTTCACGGTCTTTACTTTCATTTGTGTAAACCCCAAGGTCACACTCACCGTAGATCATGCCGTCCTTAACATATAACACACGGTTGCCTCTTAAGGCTGTTTTCTTGTCATGAGTTACCAATATAATGCTCTGACCATCATTATGAAGCTTTGTAAAAACATCAAGAACCGCAGTTGAGTTATTTGAGTTCAGTGCACCTGTGGGCTCATCGGCAAAGAGAATCTCGGGTTTATTTATAACTGCCCTTACAATGCCTGCTCGCTGAGCCTCACCGCCCGACACCTGAGATGGGAACTTTTTGCGTGTTATCTCAGGAATATTAACAAGCTCGAAAAGCTCTTTGGCATATTTCACTGAGTCCTTTTTGCTTGCTCCTGACAATGCACTCGCCGTAAGTACATTATCCATAAGGCTCATCTTATCAAGAAGATAGATTTGCTGAAAAACAAAACCACAGTTCTTTCGTCTGAAAATTGCCAGCCTATCATCACTTAAAGATGTAATTGTTTTGTCGTTCCAAACAACCTCGCCCGAGCTGGGCCTGTCCATTCCCGAAAGGGAGTACATCAGTGTGGACTTGCCTGCACCTGAACTACCCATAATCACAGTAAAGTCACCCCTATATATATTAAGGTCTAGATTTTCAAAAATTGTCTGCTCTGTGTCACCTGTGATAAAACTCTTTTTAAGTTTAGTTGCCTTGATAATGATTTCTTTTTTGTTACTCATAACAATGCCTCCATCAGTATTTTGATTTACACTCGCATCTTACACAAAATGAAAAAGTAGCACCACCAACATCTGTTTACAAATCAAAAAACGGACGCTACTTTCCGTAGCATCCGCTTAAAATCAAGTTTTTCAACTTATAATCCCTGAATAAATCTCCTCTCCAAGAATAGCCTTGTCACGCACATAGTAGGCAAAGCTATTAAATTGCCAAATATCTCCTACTCGATAATTCTCTAGTAAGTTAATTTCTTTTATTTTATCACACCAAGCCTAGATATTCTGCCAACATTTTATCAAAAAACATTTATAGAAATCACCAGACTGCCAAACTATCAATCGCATCCACCCATGCCTGCATTTCACCGTCCAAAGCAAGGCGAGCATATTCCAATGGCTCATCTATCGCCAAAGCATTAAGTGAATTTTGTGAGCAAAGAGTAGTTCTTAATCCATCCTCTGCCTTATTACAATCAATTCGCAATATGTAATTCTCAAATGTAGTTACATCAATACTATTTGTAAGAGGGTTATAGTCTGCATATATCAATCTCATCTTATCAGTCCTTTCTTGAAAATGTATTATAAGCATTCCATCTAGTTCCAACTGCCATTTTCATAATTTGTTATAAGTTGTTACCAGATTTTCTTTCCCTTGTTTTTTCCCTTATCAGAGTTCATAACCAAGGGTAAAACGATATAACACGATACAAGATGTGACGGAGAGGACACCCACAAAAACTTTAGTATTTTCAAGGGTTTGACGAGATTTTTATAACAAGATATAACAGTTATTAAATCCCTTAAAATACCTCAAGTGAGAATTCAACTTTTTAATTGCTTACATATATAAAGCTCAAAATCAGGACAAATGCTTTGACATATGTCACAACTTTTACAAAGCTTGAGATTACATTTGACATGAGAGCATAAATGAGTATGTGTACAGCTTTTAACATGAGCACAGCTACTGTTTTTACTAAGAAGATTGGAGATTCTCTGTTCAATTCTATGTTTCTTGATTTCTTTGGAAACAGTAGATTTATCCTTTGAAATAGCTGAAGCAATTTTAGAAACGGAATCACCATTTTCTAGCATGGTAAAAATCTCATTACGTTGATCAGCGGTCATATGTTTATTTTTAGAAATATTTTCATTCATATCATT
>NZ_NFHI01000075.1:0-6495 GCF_002159255.1 Massilimicrobiota sp. An80 | reverse complement strand
AATCATCCTCCTTAAGATAATTACAAAAGTTTTATGCCGATAAATCAATAAAAAACTAATGATGATACAATGATTATTTCAATTTAATCGGCATAATTATTTTATCGGTATAAGTAGATACGGTAGGGAAGAATACTAAGAAAATACAGGAATATATTGCAAATCAATTAAAGGAAGATAAGCTAGCAGAGCAATTGGAACTTGAATTGGAAGATCCGTTTACTGGCAAGAAGCGATAGAGAGATTGCAAGACGCAGACCACGTTAGCGCTGTCAAGCGCTGCTCTGAAGGCAGGGCTATGCCCGCAAATGAAAAACCACCGGCTAGGCCGGTGGATATTTATTTTATTTTTCTTTGAGGTGAAGCGGGTATTCCCATTTTTTTACGGTATTTATTGATAACACGTCTAGAACAGTATAAATCAATGTCTTTGAGGGCTTCGACTATTTCTTGATCAGATAATGGATTTTTTTTATCTTCATTGTCAATAAGATCTTTCATTGCTTTTTTTATAGCATCGCTACTATCTCCCGAAGCACTTTTTGATACCAAGAGATTTTTTAATGGATAGATTTCGTTATGGAACATATAATATTTTGAATTTATTGTTCTAGATATGGTAGAAACATGATAATGACATTGTTCTGCCACTTCATCCAATGTACAGCTAACTAGTTCATCATTGTATAAAAAGTGACTTCTTTGAATATTGACTAAAGTATTGGCAACCATAAGTATTGTATGATTTCTTTTTGTAAGATTATCAAGAAAGAAATGGGCATCTCTAAAATAATCTTTCATTTGATGATTATCTTTAACCAATTCATAAAGGTCTTCATTAATATAAAAAGAAAAATCATTGTAGGGTTGTATAATAATATCATTGTTTTCAATAATGATTTCTATATCTGGAATGATAATAGAATCATTTTCATTATTATATTGTTCACACGGAAAAGGTTCGCATAAACGTATATCTTCATATATTTGATTGACTTGATATTTTGTTATATGATACTTTTTTGAAATAGCTGTATAGTTTTTTGAGAGAATGAGATCCTTTGATTCTTTCATAATTTTATATGAAGTATTTAAACCTTTGTGTTTTAATTGAAGACAAATGCTGTCAAAACAATCGAATGCGCCTACACCAATAGGCTCCAATGATTGTAAAATATTCAGATGTTTATCAAAGATATCATTATTTATATTTAAATCATACATGTATTGTTCTTTTGATAAATTGAGAAAACCTTTATTGTCTAAGGATTCAATCAAATATGAAATAATATCATAATCATATTCTTGCTTTAACATAGTTAATTGAAAATATAATTCTTCTTTTAAAGTATGTTTTTGAGCAATGTTTTCTAAATAATAAAAAGAGTCTTCTTTTTTTTCGTTTATTTCTATAAATGGATTGGTTTGCAATAAAGAACGAACCATTGCATGAATATCGTTTTCACTTAGTTTAAGGAAATCTAAAGACTTTTGCATTTTTAAATTTAATTGAAATGTTTGTTTAAACGTAGGATTAAATGTCATTTTTTGTTTCATAATGCCACCTCTTATCTATATATTAGCAAAAATTGTGCCAAAAATAAGAAAAAAATGAATAAAAGATGCTTTAAAAAAATATTCTTGACACGATATTTAAAACCATCTAAGATTGAAAAAGAGGTGACTATAATGGAAGATAAAATAATGACCATTATTAACCAAATAACACACGAAAAACGTTATGAGGATGCCAATGGATTATTAATAAGTGAAAATATAAAAATTGCAAGAAATACTGTGAATATGAGTCTTAATCAACTTTATAAAAAGGGATTATTCATAAAAATTAATTCAAAACCAATATTATATTTATCAAAATCTATACTTGAAAAAGATAATAAAATTATATTTACACAAGATGAGTTTTCTAATATATCTGAATTTTTAAAATATGTAGAAGGAGACCAATTGCAGGATTTTGAAAAACTTATTGGATTTAATGAAAGTTTAAATGATTTAGTTGAATCTATGAAAGCAACATTGTCATATCCACCTCAAGGATTACCAATATTATTGAACGGACCTACTGGTACAGGAAAAAGTATGCTTGCAAAACTAGCCTATGAGTATTGTGTTAATCATAATCTTATAAAAAATGATGCTCGCTTTGTACAAGTGAATTGTTCGGAATATGCAAATAATCCGGAATTATTGAGTGCAAATTTATTTGGATATAAGCGAGGTTCATTTACCGGTGCTGATAAAGATAATATGGGATTATTACATTATGCAGATGGGGGCCTTTTGTTTTTAGATGAAGTCCATTGTTTAAAATCAGAGTGTCAAGAAAAGTTATTCTTGTATATGGATCAAGGTATTTATCATATGATTGGCGATAATGATAAATGGTTAAAATCAAGTTGTCGTATTATTTTTGCAACAACTGAAATTCCTGAAAAAGTTTTATTAAAAACATTATTAAGACGAATTCCTATTGTTTTACAAGTACCTTCTTTAGAAGAAAGGGGAACAAATGAAAGACTAAGTCTTATTTATCATCTCTATCGCCAAGAAGAAAAACGTATACAAAAAGAAATATACATATCAACAAATGCTTATCAAGCTTTGTTGAATTATCATTTTGTAGGGAATGTTGGAGAACTATCTAATGTCATTCAAGCAAGTTGTGTGAGTGCATTGTTTACGCAAAGTGGTCAGCATTTGGAAATTCATGCATCTCATTTGCCGAAACGAATTATTCAACAAATTTCTCCATCAATAATGTTAACAAACAAACATAAAATAATTCAAATTTCAAAATTAGTTCCTGCCTCATCTCAATCTAAAATTATTCAATTTTATCAACAATTAATTGAATCATTTGATAATCATAGAAATGATAATACTATGCAATTAAGAAAGATTGTGGATGTTTATTTTGAAAAAATAGTTTTTAGCAAGAAGAAAAATGATCATTATTTATTAGATACAGTTAATAAAATATTTTCAATGGTTACAAATAAATATGGATTTCATCTTTCAAATAATGAATTGGTTTCTGTAACAAGTTATTTATCAGAATATCAGAAAAATATTAATGAAATATTGACTTGGGATAAACAATATGAGAATAAAGTATATGAATTAAAGGAATATTTAAATAATTATTATCATCGACAATATTTGGTTGCTTTAGAATTATACAAATACTTTAAATACAATATGAATGATTCCTTAGATGATATGGTATTATGTGTTCTCACTATTTTTCTAGATAGATACTTTGATAATGTTGTCAATAATCAAAGATTAGCAATTATTGTTGCTCATGGTTTTTCTACTGCAAGTTCAATAGCAGAAAGCGTTAATAAATTGCTTAATCAATACATCTTTGATTCTATTGATATGCCACTTCATGTTGATGTTAATGTTATTATAAAGAGATTAAATGAATTTTTGAATCATGTTGGAGCATTTAATGAATTATATTTATTAGTAGATATGGGCTCACTCGAAGCAATTTATGAAGGGATTCAAATAAAAAATATCGATATAGCAATGATTAATAATGTTCATACCAAATTAGCTCTACAAATTGGCGAAGGGATAAAAGAACAATTAAGTATGCAAGAGATATTTGAAGATATAGAAAAAAAGCAATCTTATCATGTGCATATAGAAACACATCGTATCAAAGAACCAGTGATTGTATGTTCTTGTGCAACGGGGATAGGTGTCGCTGAGAAAATTAAAACAACGATACAAGAATCACTACCAAAACATTTATCAATAAAACTCATGACTTATGATTATGCATCATTAGTTCAAAATGGATTAGAAGGGCATATGTTTGACGATTATGAAGTGATTTGTGTTGTAGGAACGTTGAATCCTAATATTCCTGGTATCCGTTTTGTAGCAATTGAGGATCTTATTATCAATACAAATTATGAGGATCTTTCCATTTATTTTGAAAACTACATGAGTGAAGAAGACTTAAAAGAATTTAAGAAGAATATTCTTAAGAATTTTTCATTATCAAATATTATGAATATTTTGACAATTCTTAATCCTAATAGCTTATTAGAACAAGTTTCAAAAGGTATTGATAAAATGCAAAGTTTATTAAATATCCAACTTAAAAATCGTACATGCTTTGGGTTATATGTTCATATATGCTGTTTGATAGAGAGATTAGTAACACATAAAAGCATAGAAATCTATTCTAATAGAAATTTTCTTGAAGAAGAACCGCTATTTATTGAATGTGTAAAAAAATCATTTAGTGATGTTGAAAAATTTTATAATGTGGAAATACCAATTGAAGAAATAGGTTATATTTATGACTATGTAAAAAATAATTAGAGTGTGTCTTTATGGCACACTTTTTGCTTATATAAAAGTGATCAAACATTTAATAATAAAAAAGAAAATTAGAAGACTTGGCACGATATTTGCTTGAATAAAAGTGAAAGGAGTTGACAAATTTGATTAAGTTAATATTAGCTTCACATGGTGAATTATCAAAAGGAATGGTTAATTCAGTAAAAATGATTGTAGGAAGTTTAGCCGATGATGTTGAATCATTTAGTCTTTACCCTGGGGAAAATCCTAACGATTATGCTGAAGAATTAAATCAAAGAATTATAAAAGATCAGGAACATCATTATATCATAGCTTGTGATATTAAAGGTGGGAGTGTTTACAATGCTATAGTACAGACGTGTATCTATGACAATGTAGATGTATTATCAGGTATGAATATGAATATGGTTCTTGAACTTGTATTAGCTATTAGCTCCCAAAATGTTGATATAAAACAAATTATTAACAATGCTAAAGAAGGAATTGTATTACAGAACAAATCATTATTAACGAAGAATATTGAGGATGAAGACTTTTAGGAGGAATTTTATGATTAAATGTTTGAGAGTAGATCATCGATTATTGCATGGTCAAGTGGCTTTTTCATGGACAAGCGCACTTGCAGCAGATTGTATTTTAATTGCTAATGATGGTATTATGCAAGATGATTTAAAGAAGATGGCTATTAAAATGGCAAAACCACAAGGAGTTAAATTAGTTATTAAAGATATTAATGATTCTATAAAAGCTCTTAATAGTGGTGCAACTGATAAATATAAATTGTTTATCATTGTGGAAAATGTTGCTGATGCTTATCGTTTGATGACAGAGACAAATATGATTAATAGTGTTGTCTTGGGAGGAACAAAAGCAACTAATGAGACTAAGAATATTTCTAAAGCTGTTAATTTAACAGATCAAGAAATAAACTTAGTAAAAGATTTGATTAATAAAGATTTTGAAGTTGAAATCAGAATGGTTCCAACAGAAAAGAAAATTTTAGCAAAAGATGTTATTTAGAGAGAGGAGTATTATTTTATGTTACAAGCATTTTTGTTAGGTTGTGTAGCTTTTATTGGTAAATGTGATTTAGCTACAGGAACAAATATGATACAAAGACCTATCGTTTTAGGACCATTGGTTGGTTTGATTTTGGGTGATTTGCAAACTGGTATTGTTGTAGGCGCTACATTAGAGTTAGCCTTTTTAGGACAAGTATCAGTTGGAGCTTATATACCTCCAAATGTTATTGTAGGAGGCGTTTTAGGAACTGCATTTGCTATTACAACAGGTAAAGGGGCTGAAATTGCTTTTACAATGGCATTCCCTATCGCATTATTAGCGCAGGCTATTGACAATTTTATTTTCTCAATTGTTAGACCATTTATGGGAAGGCTTGCAGATAAATATGCTGCAAAAGGAAACGCAAGAGCTATTTCGATAATTCATATGGGAACAGGATTCATTACTTGCACTGTTTTATTCTTAATTACTTTCTTTGGATTTGCGTTAGGAAGTAGTCAGATGGAAGCAATTGTTAATGCTATTCCAACAGTAATAACTAATGGTTTATCTATAGCTTGTGGATTATTGCCAGGTATTGGATTTGCTATGTTAGCAAGAATGATTATGAATAAAGAAGTTGTACCATTCTTCTTTTTAGGATTTGTATTATCAGCATACTTTGGAGTACCTGTTGTTGGTATTGCAATCATGGGATTAATTGCAGTGTTCTTACGTGTTGATTTTCGAAATAATAATGATCAATTAGCTGTTGAAGGAGGATATAATGATGACGAAGACTTCTAATAATGAAAATACTGTTATTACAAAAAAAGATTTAAGAAAAATGTTTTGGAGATCATTACCTATGGAATTTTCATGGCATTATGAACGTCAAATGCATATGGGATTCTGTACAATGATTAGTGATGGATTAAGAAAAATCTATAAAAATAATCCTGAGGGATTAAAAAAAGCATTACAAAGACATTTAGAATTCTTTAATATTACACCTGTTATGAAGTGACCTTTGTCAAGACATAAATTCACAATTCATAATTTTTTTATTCAATTGTGCCATCAAAGGCATACAAAGACCCCATAATGAAGATTTTGCGACAGTTAACC
>NZ_NFHI01000074.1:0-7002 GCF_002159255.1 Massilimicrobiota sp. An80 | reverse complement strand
GTGGAGCCTCAAAGTTTGCGTACTTGGAAAGAAGTCATCCACGACAATGGATATAATACCATATATTCTTTCATTTGAAAACTAAAAGCTGTTGACTTTTTTACTTTGTCAACAGCCTGTAATCCTCA
This sequence comes from Massilimicrobiota sp. An80, assembly GCF_002159255.1. Lineage (NCBI taxonomy): Bacteria > Bacillati > Bacillota > Erysipelotrichia > Erysipelotrichales > Erysipelotrichaceae > Massiliimicrobium > Massilimicrobiota sp. An80. The sequence continues at coordinate 6,874 of NZ_NFHI01000074.1, read as the reverse complement.
TTCTATGAGGATTTTTTTATATGAAAAAGCAATCACTGATGTCGTGATTGCTCATCCATTTTCTTTAATTCATTTAATAATTCTATTGTATGTGGTAACCATTGACCGATTGTTTGAATCATAATCACAATTTCATTTTTAATGTATTTTAACTGTGGTTTATCAAATAAACGATTAACCAATTCAAAAAGCTGATCACCTGCAATATGGGCTGAAAATTCCTGTGTCAACATGATTTGAACATATCCACCTGCATCTTTGACTTCATCAATGAAAGGCTGTGTACATAAAATTTCATATTTTCTTTTCAATACAATATTATTCACTTCTCTAGGCAATGTTCCATATAAATCTTTTAATTCTTTTTCTAAAGATTGTAACTGTGTTAAATGTTGCGCTTTATATATACGTTGATAAAGATTTAATTTTTCCATATCATTTTCTACATAATTTTCAGGAATATAACCATCAACATTGACATTTTGAACAGGCACTTCTTTTTCTTCTTTTTTCTCTCCCGTTTTTTCTTCAATAGCCTCCTGAAGAATCCTCATATACATATCAAAACCAACTGTATCAATAAATCCAGCCTGTTCTCCTCCTAGTATATCACCAGATCCACGAATAGATAAATCACGCATAGCAATCTTATATCCACTACCTAATTGTGCAAATTCTTTAATCGCCTTTAAACGCTTCGTTGCTTCTTCATTCATTTGCTTGTTCTTTGCATACAATAAATATGCATAAGCCAAACGTTCACTACGACCAACACGTCCTTTAATCTGATAAAGCTGAGACAAACCAAAACGATCAGCATTTTCAATAATAATGGTATTGGCATTAGGAATATCAATACCGGTTTCAATGATCGTTGTACAAACCAGAATATCATATTCTTTATCTACAAAAGCCTGCATCACCTTTTCAAGTTCATCTTTGCTCATACGCCCATGTCCAATACCAATTTTTGCCTGTGGAACCAATCTGGCAATTTCATTAGCCACACTTTCAATATTGGCTGTCTGATTATGTAAATAGAAAACTTGTCCTTTTCGCCCAAGTTCACGTTCAATCACCTGTTTGACAAGCTGATTGCTTTTTTCCATGACATAAGTCTGTACTGGCAAACGATTTAACGGTGGTGTTTCAATTTGTGATAATCCACGAATTCCCATTAAAGACATTTGTAAAGTTCTTGGAATTGGTGTAGCAGTTAAAGTTAAAACATCTATTGTCTTTCTGATTTCTTTAATTTTTTCTTTCTGTTTAACACCAAAACGCTGTTCTTCATCAATACATAATAATCCTAAATCTTTAAAAACAACATCATTTGATAAAATACGATGTGTCCCAACTAATAAATCAATCTTTCCTTCCTTTAAATCACTTAAAATCTGTTTTCTTTGTTTCGTCGTTGTAAAACGATTTAATAAAGCAATAGTGACTGGAAAATTTTCAAAACGAGTAACCATCGTATGATAATGCTGTGAAGATAAAATCGTTGTAGGACATAGAAAAGCAACTTGCTTACCACCTAAAATAGCCTTAAAGCAGGCACGTAAAGCCACTTCTGTTTTCCCAAATCCAACATCTCCACATAACAATCTATCCATAGGACGTGGCATTTCCATATCAGCTTTAATTTCTTTGACTGCTTCTTTTTGATCTGGTGTCAGTTCATAACCAAAACATTCTTCAAACTGTATTTGCATAGCATCATCTTTAGGAAATGCAAATCCAGGCTGTTTCATTCTTTGTGAATATATTTCAATTAAACGATCTGCCAAATCATCAACTTTGTTTCTGACTCTTTGTTTTGTTTTTTGCCATTCTGTACTATTTAAAGAATGAATTTTTGGAACTTTTCCATCTCTGGAAGCATATTTTCGTACCAGTTTAAAATTTTCTACGGGAATATATAAAGTATCATTTCCTTTATAGGCAATATACAAGTAATCTTTTTTCACACCTCTGACTTCCAGTGTTTTAATACCCATATATTGTCCAATTCCATTGACATCGTGAACAACATAATCTCCAATATTTAATTCCGTATAATCATTGATGACTTTTGCATCTTTATATTTAATGTAGCCTTTTTTCTTTTGACTGTTAACCTTAAATAACTCTTTTTCTGTCAACAGGATCACATGTTCTTCACAAAAATCTATACCTGTTGATAAATCACCCATATAAATATTAATTCCCTGATAAATATGATCATCATGACCTACCAAGGCATAAGAGAGATGATATTGATCCAATAAATCTGTCATCATTTGAATTTGATGACTACTTTCAAGACACATAAGGATTTTATTTTGAATGAGATAATCTTTGATTTGTTGAATCAATTGATTTTCATTCAATAATGGTAATTGAATTTCTCTTGTTAAAAAGGAAATTTGTTTGTCATTCGTTCTAAAATCAACAAAGTCAATATCTGTCTTTTTTAATAATGAATCTAAATTTTGAAATAATGACAATCCTTTCACCATTTTCCCCATGTCTTGTAATTCATGAGAATAGTAAAATGTTTCTTCTACGTACTGATTATAAACTGATTTTATTTTTTCCTGACTTGATGTTACAATCAGCACATCATCAAAATAACAACGTAATGACGTTGATGATGAAAACAATCCCATGTACTGATAAAGACGAGATGAATAATCATGATTCTTAATAGATTCTATATCAATAGAAATTTCTTCATCCAAATCATCCTGATAATCAGGACACTGTGTTTGACTCTGTAATGTTTCAATCTGTGAAATCACATGTTCTATTTCCTGATCATCATAAAGCAAATCGGTCGCTGGTAAGACTGTAACTTCCTGAACATTTTCTAAAGAACGTTGTGTATTTTTATCAAAGAAACGTAAGCTTTCAATTTCATCATCAAAAAATTCAATACGAATAGGATTCTCATATTGGATAGAGTAAACATCTATAACCCCACCACGTTTTGAATAGTAAAATGGTTCATCAACACGTTGTATCATCTGATATCCACTACGGATAAGTTTTTCTCTTAATGTCAAAGGATCAATGGTCATACCTACAGATAAATGTAACTGAGAACTTTCAAAAAGAGAAGGATGTGGTATATAACGTAAATAGCTTTGAGTATGACAAATCACAACGATTGGCTGATGTTGCAGTAATAATGACAAAGTATGAATACGTTCTCCAACTAATTCCTGAGAAGAAGCCAAAGCTTCTACTCGTAATGATTCATCGCATGGAAAGAAAGCGACTTTTTGATGCAACAAAGGATACAGCTCCTGATATAAAAGCTGTGCCTGATATAAGCTATCTTTAATCACCAGCATTGTTTTGGGACAAGCGAAAAAAGCACTAGCAATGAGAATCGCCTCATCGCTAGCGTGAGATACAACAATCTCGCCTTTTCCTTTTTTCATTGCAAGATATGCTGAATTATTTTTTAAAATCTGAATAATCTTCTTCATATCTTTTCATCTCCTAATTAAAAGCATTCATTGCGGCTACAAAATCTTTATCAAGCATCATCTGAACAGCTTGCGTGGCTTTTTGAATACCATCTTCGATAAGTGACTGCTGCTCTTTGGTGAAACGTCCTAATACATAATCCACCACAGGTATTTGAGGATGTTTATCAATACCCACGCGAATACGTTTAAAATTTTGTGTACCTACATGAGCAATAATACTTTTCACTCCATTATGCCCTCCAGCACTTCCACTTTGTCTTAAACGTAACTTGCCTGTTGGCATATCCATATCATCATAAATCACCAGTAAATCATCGACATCAATTTTAAAGAAGTTCATGACTTGACTTACGGCTTCACCTGAATTATTCATATATGTCATTGGTTTGAGTAAAATAATATCTTCCCCTTGATATTTTAATTTGACATATTCACCTTTAAATTTTTTTGTATTTATAGACACATGAAAATCATCTGCTAAACAATCCATCACCATAAAACCAACATTATGTCTTGTTTTCTCATATTCTTTACCTGGATTTCCTAATCCAACGATTAACTTCATATATAACTCCTATCTTACTAATATCGCTAGACAAACTCCATTCACATCTAATTGATGATCTAAAATTTTACCTTTTTCACTATGATATAAAAGTTGGAAACCATCTTCCACTTCAACCTGAAGTGTTTCTAGAGAAGCATTAAAGTATATGATAAAATCCTTATATTCTCCTTCATTTTGATGTAATGAATATTTAATCATGCGATGATTAATATTTTCTGTTTTCACATTTTTACGTATCATATCATAACTTCCATATCTAAAACAAGGATTATTTTTTCTAAGGTGAATTAAAAACTGTACAAATTGAGTCGTATCAATTTCCATATCTTTACGATTCCAATCTAATGCATTAACCTGATCACCAGCATTATATGTATTAGAAAGTCCACCTTTTGTTCTAAAGAATTCCTGTCCACTATGCAAGAAAGGAACACCTTGCGATAAAATCACTGCGGCCATCATCAGACGTGAACGTCTTTTTCTAATCTTTTCAGATTCATCATAATTCGAAATCTGTAATTTATCATAACATGTCGCATTATCATGACATTCTACATAATTAATAGATTGTGTAATTTTCGCAAACATATCTAAATTACAAATAGCTTTCATCGCATCATTTGTTTTATACGTATCACCAGAAAAATAACCTTTTGTTTCCATCTGGTTCGTACCTCTTAATGTATCTCTAAAGAAATCATTAAAGAATCCAATATATGGTGTTTTCAAATTATTTTGAATCGTTGTACGCATCTCTTCATCTAAAGCTGTAGGCATATTCCATCCTTCACCATAAACAACAAATGAAGGATCTAAAGCTTTTCCTTGTGCATCTACAAGTTTCATTGTTTCCTGGTCAATGATACCCATTAAATCAAAACGGAATCCATCAATACCATATAAAACCTGCCAGCGTCTACACATATCTAAAATATATTTACGACACATCAATGCTGTTGTATTTAAATCATTACCACACCATGAGCCATTAGAAAGGCTACCATCTTCATTTCTTCTAAAGAAATAATAAGGCACTGTTCTTTCAAGAGCATTGATATTGACATCATGCATATGATTAAAAACAACATCCATAACAACACGAATACCTCTAGAATGTAATGCTTCAACCATTCGTTGTGCTTCAGTAATACGCATATAACCATCGTCTGGATCTGTCACATAGCTTCCTTCTGTCACATTATAAGCTAATGGATCATATCCCCAGTTATATAATTCCAATGGATTCTTTTCATCCACTGTCGCAAAATCAGCAATAGGCATGAGCTGTAAATGGGTAATACCTAAACATGATAAATAATCTAATCCCGTTGGATTTCCACTATCTGTTGATGTATTTAATTCTGTAAAAGCCAAAAACTTTCCTTTATTTTTCATCCCACTGGTAGAAGACATAGAAAAATCTCTAACACTTGTTTCATAAATCACCATATCAGTCATTTTCTCTAAAACTGGTAAGTCAAACTGACGACATGGTACTTTTTCTAAATCCACAATAATGCTGGCACGTCCATTTGATGATGAAGAATAAGCATAAGGATCTAAAGTCACTTCATAACTGTTTGTATGTCTGATTAAATAAACATATTGTTCCAATTCTAAATCTTCACAGACTTCAACAAAATAAACACCTTTTTTTTGCCTTTTCATTGGGAACAATTCTGTTTCCCCATTCCATTTCATGACTTTCAAAATAACACCAGTCGCAAGTGGTGCCCATACTTTGAATGTTGTTTTCTCTTTTGTATATTGATTTCCTAAATCATTATGATCATAAAAATATAATTCATCAAATTCTTCACACATAGATAGTTTTGAAAAATCTAAATAACAGCTTAAACCATAGGCATCAACAACCTTATAAACTTTTCCCATTGTAAAATTGGTATGAAATACATATTCCTGAAATCCGTCCTGACTACTATTATTCAACGAATCTCCATTCAATGGTATCAATTGATCATTTTCAATATTTTTAATATAAAATTGGCTACTAATACCATTATAATATCCTTTAGATAAGTAAACTCTAATCTCATCAAAAGCAACTGCATAAGCTTTCATCCTTACTGCACTTTCTTCCATATAACCATCCTTTCTCTTTAACACGACTATTAACCATTCCAAGTATAACATAAACAAATCTAAAAAACTATCAAAGAATGTAACCCCTTTACTTTTCTTGTTTAGGTTTGATACTTTATATCAATTGTCATATAAAAAAACAAATATACCTTTCAATAGGTATATCTGCTTTTTATTGATGTTCTATCATCTTCATAGCTTTCATTGCTTCTCTTGCTTTATAGAAACCTTCAGCTATGTTCAATCCATGATCTCCGATTCTTTCAAAATCTGTAAGAATCTTTGTATAGACAACACTGTTCTCTGTTGTACATTTCTTGTCTTTCAATCTCTTAAGCTGATTCACTGTAAACTGATGATGTGTCTTGTCTATGTTCTCTTCTATTACATCAACTTTGTCTACAATGCTACTGAACTCATCATAATTCATGATTCTCAGCTCATCTAGTATATTGACACAAAGACTGCTCATGATTCCAATCTCATCCATAGCTTCATGTGAGAATCGTCTGTCTTCACTTTGAAGAAGCTCGGCCCTTTGAGCTATGTTCACCGCATGATCTCCAATTCTTTCAATGTCTGATGATATCTTCATGAATAGACCTATGGCCTGTGATCCTTCTACTGGAAATTCTGTTGAAATCGCATTTGTTGTAAAGTCTACGATATTTTTATTCAAATAGTTAATATATTCTTCATTCTTTTGTAGCTTTTCATATTTGTC
>NZ_NFHI01000073.1:0-7633 GCF_002159255.1 Massilimicrobiota sp. An80 | reverse complement strand
ATTCGACCCAACAGAAAATACAAGCGACATGTCAAGCCAAAGACTGTCGTATGCTTTAACTATAGATATAACTAACATAGTTTATTATATACCTTGACAGATGTAGTTTCAAGACTACACTTTTTGAGCTTGAGTAAATATTAAAAACCAGGAAAAATATATTTCCATACAATTCCTGGTTAAATATTGTCATCTTAACTTAATGACATTGCTTCGTATGGTTTTTTCTTTTTCTTACTCATATACTTTCTTGCCTTTCATCAATTTTAAATGCTTCTCTCATCCTCTCATAACAATTATGACTATTGTTTTACTCAAATAACATCCCAAATTCATTGATTTTATTAACACTTTCAATTAACTAAAAGATACCAAAAATGAATTATGGTTAAAACATTTCATTATTAAAGAATATTCCTCTTATTTGATAATTGTCTTAATAAGTTGCATCATAATATCTTTATCTTCTGGTCTTGACGTTGCGACTAATATCGTTAAAGTCGCTAAAGCATCATTATTAATTCTTTCTTTTCCATTTTTATATAATGCATTGTTCTTTTCTAAAAAATATAAAAATATTGTTGCCCCTATTCTTTTATTACCATCAATAAAGCTATGGTTTTTAACAATAAAATATAATAATGCACTTGCTTTGTCTTCAAGTGTTGGATATAAGTGATTTCCTCCAAAACTTTGATATATGGTTGATATACTACTTTTAAATGAATCATCTCTTTCAATTGCAAATTGATCTCCTTGGTTTGCAAACATTGTATTGTGTATCAATTTTATACATTCATCATATTGAATAACATAAACATCTTTTTGTCCTTCAGGTACTTCTAAAGTATGATGATCATAATCATCTAATATTTTAAAACCTCTTTGATAAGCTTTTAAAAATTCTAACATAGCATCACTCGATGGTAATTTCCCACCTGCTTCTTTATATTGATCCAGCATTTTTGTAACATATTCAATATCTTGAAAATGTCTATCATTTATAACATATCCTTTTAATAAGTATTCTCTTAATATATTATGAGCCCATTTTCTAAAAAGAATACCATTTTTAGATTTTACTCTATATCCAATACTTATTATCATATCTAAGTTATAATATTCAATTTGTCGAGTCACTTGACGAGTGCCTTCTTTTTGAACTGTCGCAAATTTTGCGACAGTTGAATTATCTAATTCTTCTTTTAATGCATTATTAATATGTCTCCCTATTGTCTTGATATCTCTATCAAACAATTGTGATAATTGTTCTCTATTTAACCATACTGTTTCCTTATTAGAATCAATAGTAACATCTAATACAAAATCTCCATTTTTAAATTGTACAACTTCATTTCTTTCTACTATATCAATCATAATATCACCTTCTTCATCTGAAATTTTATTAATTAACTTATTATATCATTTATTTACATTTATTTCATTAACAAGCACAAAAAAAGACCCAAGATATAATCTTGAATCTTTTTCCGTATTTGTTTTGATTAACGTTTTGAGAACTCCGAAACCTTATAAAATAAGGGTTTTTAAGCCTATTTGTCGCTTACTTGTTGCATTGCCATAACCACTCACAAAACTTATATCCACTTATTCTGTATTATTATTAGATGATAATACAGCTTCAATCTGAGCAATAAATTGTTCCTTATCAGGCATATATGTTACATATTTTGAAGCAAAAATATTATTACTCAAGCCTCCTAATGCATACTGCATATCAACATTGCCTTTGTCAGTGCATAAAATCAATCCAATTGGTGGATTATCATTTTCGTCATTAATTTCTGCTGTATAATAATTCAAGTACATATTAAGTTGCCCAACTGCTTCAGGCATTAATTTGATAGTTTTTAATTCTATCAATACATAAGATCTTAAAATTTTATTATAGAAAACCATATCAACATAATAATGAGTATTCCCGAACGTTACTCTTTGCTGAGTTCCTACAAACATAAATCCTTTTCCAAGTTCCAAAAGAAACTTTTCAATTTGTCTAACAAGAGCTTCTTCCAAATCAGATTCCATCATTGGTTTATTTTCTGGCAGACCTAGAAATTCAAAAACATAAGGATCTTTTACTATATCTTCTGGTTTGGCAATTTCATTTCCTTTTAGCGCTAATTCAAGAACCTTCTTTTTATTAGTCTCCCCCATTTGATAATAACAACCTTTCGAATAATGAAGAGCTAATTTGTCTTTTTAACTCTCTTACTGACCAATTTGCATTAATTGCTTCTTTTTCATAGAAACTACGTTTGTCATCATCAGATATATATAATAATTCGCAATAATGAGTCCAGCTCAATTTTCCAGTCACTGACTGGAAAATTGGATATTTCGTATAGAACATTTTCATGTTATATAAATTAGATTGTGAAAAACCTTTTCCAAATTTATTAGTAAGATTTTTTGAAATAGCAAGTCATTGTTTTTTCCCATATTCACCACGATTATTCTTCAATTCATCTTCAACAATAACACGACCAATATTCCAATAAGCATTTAAAAGTTCATTATTTACTTGTTTTGCGACATTATTTCTAGCATTTGTGATAATACTAGCAATTTCATTTACTAATGCCTCATTGTTTAACAAATTATTTTCCACAATCAACTACTCCTTTCAATATTAATTATTCTTATTATACCCTTATTTTAAAAAGAAAAAAAAGAAGCATCTAAACTTCTTACAAAGTCTAAATACTTCTCTAATCTTCTCACAACAATTATTACTAACGTTTTGAGAACTCCGAAGCCTTATAAAACAAAGGCTTTTAAGTCTATTTGTCGTTTACTTGTTGCATTGCCAAAACGACATATCACACCTATTTACGTTATAGCTAGTATTTTATAGTTTCATAACTACTTTTCAACTCAAAGAAATACCTGTTTTTCTTTATATTGATATAATTTCGATTTTCATACTCTACAAACTGGAATTTATTGTTTTGCTTCTCCACAATACCATAAATATATTGAATATACAAGCATAGCAATCAGTCCTATTACCAATAGAACATTCACTTTAATTATAAATACAGACAAAAGAGTATTTGTCAATCCATGAAAAACACTACAAGCAAAAACACATTTCGTTTTTTTGTAAATTGTCGCCAGCCAAAAGCTCAGTATAACAGCTAACGCTAAGAAAAATAGAAATGGCATATTTTGTTGCGATGAGCCATTTACAAACCAAAGGGGAATATGCCAAATTCCCCACACAACACCCGTAATGATTGTGGCTATAGGGAAATTCAATTTTTCCTCTAATAAAGGCTGCATAACACCTCTCCAACCTAATTCTTCTTCGCCGCCATATATAAATGTTGCTTGAAGAAAGATTAAAGGCATCAAATACCATGGTAATGCGGAATTAAATTCCCTTGACGATAAACCTATTGTCAGTATTTCAAAAATAGAAAATAAAAACAAAAAAATCAATGATTTCTTTCTGTAGCCAAAAATAAAATGTAATATAGATTTAACCGTGTTTTTTTCTTCTAAGACAAAGAAAGTTGCTATTGTCGGTCCGAATCCTCCTATAATATGTAAAATAGTGCCTAAAGGATGCGAAAATGGGATAATATTTAAACTCGTTAACACAGCAAGTCCAGACCAGGCTATCCCTGTAATAACAAATGTAATTATAAGAAATTTTGCTAACCGTTTAGTATCCAATTCAGTATATCTCCTTTTCAAATTACAATTTTCAAACCATCTTACTCATTATTAAAGCAATAATTAAAGCAATTATTGCAAATCCAACTATGGTTCCCAGCCATTTGACTATTTTCATTTTTGTAGGAATATAAGGTTTTAATTCTTCTGTATTGGGTATATCCCACGCTTTTGTATGTTCTACCCAATACCAGTCAACAAAAAATCTATCAAATAGTCCCATTATATACATTATAAATAAACTTTGAATAAAAATATTTCCAAACTCTTTTGCATCATTTATATAGCAAACCATTAATGGCACTAGAATAAAACAAGGTAAGTATAAAACTATAATTGATATAATGCTTTGTTTCTTTATTTCTTTTTGAGTAGTATATCCTAATTTTATTGCTTTTTCTTGAACATTCTTTTCGTAAAATACAGTAAATTTTTCAGGACCATTTGCTATACCAATAACACAAAACATTAAAAGTATAAAACATAATACTATACCTTCCATTAGTAACATTAGAATTAACATTAAAATCAACTCGCTTTCAAATTTCAATTTATCTAACTAAATTATCTCATGTGGAGTTTTTTATTACAAGATAATTTAACTTACATGCTTATTTTTCACAATAGGATGTTTGCTGAGATAATCAGATAGAGTAATACTTTTTGTATCATGAAATACGATATCCTTATCTTCATCTACATCTCGATACACAAGATGATTTTGTTCATCTATCACATCATAGAGAAATATGGTTAGTTTTTTTGTATCTTACTTGTCGCTTACCGTTTTTAATTTATAAATATACAAAAAAACTCAAATCGAGTTTTAGCCGATAAATAAAGGCTTTTGCTGATTTGAGTTTCTTTGAATTGTTCTGGGTATTCCCAAAAATTAACGTTTTGAGAACTCCGAAACCTTATAAACTATGGGTTTTTAAGCCTATTTGTCGCTTACTTGTTGCATTGCCAAAACATCTTATAACTATTTAACATGAGTATTCACATAAATTAAAATGAGAGGCGCGCAGGTCCTCTCACAACGTACATATATAATACCTTAATTTTTTCTATATGTAAAGTATTATTTGATTTTTCTATTGTGAATTATAGAAAAATCAAATTTTGTATTGTATTCTGTGTTAGTTTCTTCAATAATTTCATCTATTTTTTGTCTTAAAGGTAATGTTAAATTTTCATTAAATAAAAAATTTGACCAATGACAAATTGAAATATATCCTAAAAAGAAGATTGAATAGAACTTTCCTTTAACAATATAGGGAGATTGTTTTCCTAAAATATTGGAATGATGAGATATTTTATTACGTAGCATATGGATAGATTTCAAATCAACTCTACTGGGATCTATTAGCCCTTTCAACGGGTGAATAGAAAAAGAATAAATAAAAGCAGAAAATGCCTATGAAATAAGGATATTTCATGATTATATTATAATCTCATGAATAATTAAGGTATACTATATTATTGTGTCTATTAGGTGATAAGTATAAAAGAGACTATAACTTTTAAAGACTGTAAATCTTTAGAAATAATAGTCTCTTTTATTAACCACAAAACACTTAATTGTATTAGTACATTCAAAAAACATCTTACAACTATAATATAAATTTTATGCATTTCTTGAATCATATATGTCTTAAAAAATATATTTTAGTGCATTTAGCCTGATTTATTCAATGTACTAGTGTTGCTATTTTTCTTCCATTCCTAACTTCTTTTATGAAATATTCTCGAACGGATTTATATAATTTAAATCTTTGTTGAGCTTCATCTGGATTAGAATTATATACTTTCCAAGTCCCAATCATAATGCAAGATTGCGACTCAATAAATCCAATCACATCCTCTAAAGGATAACCTAATAAAACTCCTATTTCATGTGGATACTCAATAGATTCATTCAATCTTTTTTCTAAATGATTAAATACCGAATGAATTGAAAATTTTTTATACCCATAAAGTGAAAGAAAATGCTTTACTTCATCTCTATTAAGTAATGATTCTAATTGCTTTTTTGAAAAAACAAAAATAGTAACTCTACTATTTAAAGATTGAAAAATATGTATATATATATTTTTGGTTTTTAAAATTTGATTATATGTTTTAATAATTTCATCAATATCTTCTAATTTTGACTTTTCTAAATGAAACATATTTGCAACCTTACATTTACATAAAGTTGGAGCACAATGGTGAGCTAATAATTCCTCGAAATATTCTTGTTTAGACATTATCAATAATATCTTGAATAGCAGAAACATCAGCATCTGTTCCATTATTTTCAAATCTGTAAAGACATGGAACATCAAATTCCTGACTAATTATATCTCCGGCTTTACAAAAAGCCTCACCATAACCTTTGTCACCAGATACAATTACACCTTGTATAAAATTTGAATTATTTGTTAAAAAATCAGAAACTTCTATTGGTACTTCTCCATATCCATCAGTATAAGTAAACAATAAATATGGTTCAGAAACAATTTCTTTACCTGTTTTAATTTGTAAAGATTCAGAAATCAATAATTGATCAATCATTAATTGAACATTTCCAGTTCTACTTGCATAAACAACTTTCATATTTACCTCCTGGTTAGCTATTGCTAACTTCTATGTTATAATAATATAGCAATTTTAATTACATGTAAAGAATTTTTATAATTTTTAACCATTTTCCCTTTATAGATAGGCTAAAAATCTAATTTTTTTTGGCTATTTAATTGAAAGGGGAAATTGATATGGCCTATAATCATCAAAAAGAAGAATTAAAATGGAAAAGTAAAAAAAGCCTGGGGAAGATTTTATGAAATTCATGGTTATAGTCCTGGATTTACTGGTGATGGATGGAAATGCGCAAAACAACTTGTGAATGCTCATCCAGATAAATTCAAAATTTCTAGTACTCCAGCAGTAGGAGCCATCTTTTCTTGCATTGGACGAAATCATGTTGGTATCGTTATCGGATGGGATGGTACTAATATAACCATTCAAGAAGGAAACTTAGATGGAAAGACTAATTCATTTGCAGAAGCAAAAAAAGACTGGCATACAGTTACCTATACGCTCAGTCAATTTGTTTCTATCTGTCATGGCGTTGAATTCGCCATTCCAATTTAATTAACGATTATATTTCTTATATCTTCTTAGTACTAGAATTGAAGCACTGGATGCGATCGCAAACATTGCCCACAAATACAAGTTAGTTTGCTCACCTGTTTCTGGAACTGTAGTTGTTTCTTTAACTTTAACAGTAAAGTAAGCTTCTATAGTTCCATTATTAAATTCTAGGCAAATCTGATGCTTTCCTGCTGATAAAGTATCTAAGAAAGAGGATTTTAAAGTAAGGATCGTACTTCCAGATTTGATATCATAATTTGTATCCTTTAATTCTTTTCCATCTACAAGAACTTTCTTGAATTCATTGATATCTGTATCAACTTTAAAAGTTAATCCATCTTTGCTTCCTTTTGTCCATTCTTGATTAGCACCACTGATTAACTTAGGAAGTTTCGCAATAATCGTATCTTCTAAAGTAATTTCATGTTCTGCTTTTTCATCACTGAAATATTTATCGCATACTTCACAATACCAATATTCGATATTTCCAGTATCGGTACTAGTCGGTGCTTTCGCTTCTGTCTTGGTCAGCTTGTGTCTGATAGCCGGGATGTCTGCCACATCCTTCGTATCCGTGTGAGTCTTGCCGTTAAATTCAACAGTCGCCGTATAAGTGGTTACGCCTGCTTCCGTGCAGGTGGCAGGGATCTTTACTGCTGATGTAATCTTTACTTTCAGAGTTTCCTTATGAGTTTCATCCTTTTCACAGATAAATGTCACGGTGCAGGTTTTCCCGTCCTCTGACCAGTTCCAAACAGGTTCGCCATAGCTGTGACCGGTGGCCGGAATATCTGTC
>NZ_NFHI01000072.1:0-7709 GCF_002159255.1 Massilimicrobiota sp. An80 | reverse complement strand
AGATCAATCTGACTCAGTCGCTCTTATCTCAAAGATAAAGCATAAACAAAACACAGGGATACCCATAATGTACAGATAAATAAGACCATCAGGGGTGGAATTTTGCTTTGCAAAAAAAACAGAAAATTTGACCCTGGCTTTACTATACTCTCAAAAACAAGTCAAATTGCTTCTTACAAGTTCATTTTAAGACCTGATGTGTCAAAAATCAATATCTGAAGGTGATTTTTATAATACAAAAAATCACTTTGCAATTTGAAATTCAACTCCCACAAGAAGAGTTGAATTTAAATATACAAAGTGGAATTTAGTTTTTCATTTCACCAAAGTTTATAGATCATCAAATACTACATCAGTTATTTTATCAATATAATCAGCATGCCCTGATTATTATTCATGCTAGTCATCATCTTATATATAAAACAGATAAAGAATTTGTAGAAGATGATTGTTATTTAATATCTGACCTTCAAGATTTTGAGGATTCTGCTTATGGAATTTCTTTGGTTTTTCATGATGAAACAACAGCATTACAAGAAACACAAAAAATAAATCAAACATTTAAAGAAATAGAAGCCTTTCAAAACAAAGATTCCATTGATATTGTGCCAAAGGGTTGTTCTAAAGGAGAGGCATTAAAAAGAGTTAAAGACTATTATCAAATAACTTCTTTAGCGGGTATTGGCGATTCTTATAATGATTTATCAATGCTGACAAATGTTGATATTCCTATCACTTTTGTTGATGCTCCTCAAACATTAAAAGATATTACCCAGTTTCATGTTCATAGTGTTGCTGAAGCGATTGCCAATTTAAAATGTTATAACAAAATAGAATGATGACTTCTTGTTATATGTTTAGCAAAATATATCTCTTTTATAATGAGAGATATACTTTTCTAAATGATAATTTTTTTCATGAAAATTAAAGTTCATATCTTATTTCTGCATATTTTTTTGATTTCATAAAAGCATATAGCTTTACGTGTATTGTTTTCTATAATAAAGGTATCAAGCAAACGAGTGAAAAAATGAATAAAATCGTATTTATTAATGTTGATGGAACATTATGAAACTATGAAAACAAATTACCTGAATCTGCTGCCATTGCCATCCAACAAGCTCATGTAATTGATGAACTTCTGAAACATCTTCATGCCAGTATAGAAGATACCCTAGCTTTTGGAGATGCTAAAATTGATATCCCAATGTTAGAATATTGCCACGTTGGTGTAGCCATGGGTAGTGGTGGTGAAGAAATCAAAGCTATGAAATGATAACTATAGTCAATAAGAATGATATTAGATTTTAAGGATTAAGTTAAGATACTGGTTCAATTGAAAATTGGTACCTTTTTGATTATATCAAAATAATTGATTCATCTTACTTTTTTAGATGAACTTATTTTTGATTTGACCCTTTAGTTAATACCCTAGTTTATATATCTTCTTTTTGAGCAATAAACTGTGTCAAATAAAATGGAATACATAATATATCTTTGTCTTTAGATACATCTTTTGAGTGAATAATATAGCGATTAAGAATTCTGTCAGAAAATTTAACATAAAATTCATCAATAGAAGTATGAACCTTATAATTTGATGATTTGACTTCAATAGGGCAAATCTTATTTTTCCTAGATAGTATAAAATCAATCTCATAATTTTTCTTTTGCTTAACATTAGAAAAAGTATAATAAAATAATTCATTTCCTGTTGACGTTAATATCTGTGCAACTGCATTTTCATATAAATAGCCTAAATTTGCAGAAAGTTTGTCATTCAATAATTTTTCATAGATAATATTATCTGTAAAGTCTTTATCCTTAAATTGAAGTGTAACAAACAGTCCTGTATCGGCCAGATACGAGGCATTATTTTTTTTACTAAATAAAATAAGCTTATATATGCGTATTATATTGATTATATCAATATTTTTTGGTTTTCATTAAAAATATTAAAATGCTATAGTTTATTATAAGTTGGTATAACTTGTAGATGACTTGTTGTAAAATTGGTTGTAAGAATTATCAAGATATTGTTTATCAATTCTTTCCATTTCGGATATTACAACATCAAAAGTTGCATGTGTGTACAGTGAAAGCGTTATCATAACATCTGAATGACCCATGATTTCACTTAAAATCTTTGGATTCATATTTCTTAATGCCATTCGTGTACAAAAAGAATGACGTAAAGAGTGGGCAGTGAAAAATATTTCTTGCTGATGAGTTTTATTATATTCGTTTCTAATTTTACATATCCATCTTGAAATATCTCTTTTTGTAACAACTCTTTTGTTTTTGCCGAGGAAAATAAAATCATTATGACCATCTATTGTTTCAATGCAATCTTCTTTGTTTTCAAGAATATGTTTGAATGCAAGATAGACACTTTCTAACATTGGTATGACTCTAATCCCACTCTTTGTTTTTGGTGGTTGTAAAGTCTTTTTGTTACCTTCAATCACAAGTTGATGATTTACATAGATAAGACGTTTTTCAATGCAAATATCTGAAACAGTTAATCCACACAATTCACTTACTCTCAATCCAGTTCCTAGCAATATAATAAAATAATCATAATACTTGCTAAAGCGCTTGTGACCACTTATGAAATTTAGAAGTTCTTTCTCTTCTTTTTCAGTAAGTGCTTTTCTTTCTATGGCGTCATATTCTATTAGCTCATTTAATCTAAATGAGAATGGATTTTTTAAGACCATATCATTTTGAATTGCCATAGAAAATGAGGCTTTAAGTGTAGAATTAATCATTTTGATTGTATTGTATGATAGTCCTTTGTTACTCAATTCAATGATCCAATCCTTTGCATTTGTTTGTTTAACATCACAAACTTTACTTTGACCTAAAACACTATTTCTTAGATATTGCAAAGCATAGTCATATTTGCTTTTAGTTTCATATCTTGATTTGGTTTTATAACTAATATATTTCTCAACTAGCTTATTTACTGTCATATTTGCATTTTGAATATCTATACCATATGCAATATCTTTTTCCAATTTTGCTATTTTTTCTCTCAATGATAACTCATATTTACCATTAATCAACTTATCAGTAGGTAAAAGTCTATTGCTATATATGTATCTTGCTTTTCCACCTTGTTGATACTTGTAACAATACCTCCCATCTTTCCTTTGGCTTTCGCCATTTTTCAATAATCTTTTTTTATTGTCGTATCGTTTTTTTCCTGACATTTTTCTTCTCTCCTTTGTATTACTTTGAAAAGAAAAAGGTCTCTAATACATATATAATTTTACTAAAAATATAAGTATTTATAAAGACCAAATTTCTATAATTCTTTCAATGAATTTATAAAATTTTCTAGTTGCTTCTTTTTAAAAAGAATATGACTACCCTTTTTAAGAGTTATATCTACATTTGGATTAAATTCTGCTAATCTTCTTAATCTGTTCGCTGAAATATTGAAATATTCACTGGCTTCATCAGGTGTGAGCAAAAACTTATCACTTATTTTTAGATTTTGATTTTTTGTCATATAAAGGGATGCCTTCCTCTTTAAAAACCTTATTAAACGCTTTAATAGTTACACCTGTTTCAATTATCTCACCTGTATCAATATTGACTAAGTCATACAACTTGCATTTACGATAACGATTAGCCTTGTATGATTGCGATTTAATATTGAGACGAAGTTCACAGTTATAAATCTCTTTAAGTATTCTCTTGATTCTCCATAAACTATATTCACACATACCTATTTACCTCTCATTAGTCTTTCAAATTCTTCATCACTGAGTCTTCTCATATTGAAAAAGGGTTCTTCCTTATGTGCCATTTCTATTTCTTCTTCTGATAGTTTATGTAAAAATGGCATATATTCATTGATTTTATCATCAACAGACTCCGATATTTGCTTTTCAACAAATTTTTCAATCAAATCATTTTTCATAATGACCTCATCAGAATACTTTTTTTCTTTTGAATTCCAGTATGATGTATATATATATTTATTTGTAACTCTGATATGAATTTGACATCTTCTTTTAAACTGTATCGAACTTTCATTTTCCTCGGAAAATACATTTCTATAAAATGTATCAATGTCGAGAACTGTTGTTATAATTATTAACTCACAGTTAATGTAAGGATTTTTATAACGTGATTTAATTGACGTACTGCTGTTATTATCTAAAAATTTTAAGATATCTGATAAACTTAGAGCAGATGGTCGCAAATCATCTAAGATAATTGCTGGTTGAGAACTATAACCGTCAAGAACATCATTTGAAGACGAACTTATAAAATATACCAATTCCATATTTTCGCAAATCTTCTTTGCAAGTATTGTTTTTCCCGCTCCTGCTTCACCAGTAATAAAGATTACAGTTTGATTTCTTGATGTTTCTGTATTACGTCTATGGTCATTATAGGTTTTAAATGCCTCATCAATAATTCTCTTATGAAAAGTATAGAATTTTGCATCAATAACGAGTGTCTTTTCATATTCACGTATTTCACCTATCAGTATCTTATCAATTATTTCATTAAGAAGCTCTTTATCATCTTTCTTTTGGATAGCTTCTATTATATTGAAATTTGAAAAAACCTCATCAATACTATATTGATATTTGTTGGGTGCATTGAGATGCATCAAATACTTAAAGCTGTCTTCAAATTTTTTTGACTTTATCCTTTCAATGAAATTTTCTTTGACCTTAAAAACACTAGCAATATTAGTTGTTGGCATTGGATTGGTAAATTCCAAAATCAAATGAATATGCCTTTTAATCAAATTACCATCCTTATCAGTATCCTTATCATGAAATATATATGCATAACGTTTTATATACATTTTTTCATTCAGCACTTTCATCATATTATCCAAATCAAACAATGTATTCCCATTTTTATCTTCTATTTGTGAAACAATTTCACATCTTCTAAAACTTGTTGCCATAATATTCTCCTACTTTTTATACGATATACGACTTATACTCTAATATACGAGAGGGGACAAGCCCTACCCCTCTCGGTAAACCTTTTATAATGGTGTACTGATGATTTTATACATTTATACGTATAATTCAATACATCTAAAGATGTTGCTGATCCTTTTTCGTCAAAGCTTTATGCTTTTCCTCAAAGGATAGCAAACACTTTAGAATGTTTGTTTTCCACTCATCAATCCCATCAATCTTTGGAAACTTAACATACTGTACTCCAGTGGCATCTGACAGTAGAATACCCTCACCTTTTGAATATCTTCTTGACATATCTATATCTTCATCTCCAAATAGCATACGTTTGGATTCAGAAGATGGCTTCAACAAATTGATTCGGACATGAAAATTATCTCTTGACTCCTCAAAGTAATGGCTATATGGGACTTGACATATCATGATTAGCCCGAAACCATTTGCTGTTCCTCTACCAAGCATCAGTATTTCTGATATAATTCCCATAACTTTTTTAGACAGCTTATCTTTTGAGGTATCATACTTATTTTTCAAATAGCTCAAAAAACTGGGGTATTCATCAAATATCAAGATGTATCTAGGTATATTCTTAACATTACTTTTTCGTGCTTCGGTAAACTCATTGTAGAATTCCAATAATCCTTCAATACATCTATCTGCCGCATAAAAATGCTTATATGGTTCTAAAAATTGAAAATCTGCTGAATTTTTAAAATCTAAGAAAAATACCTTTACATCTTGTGATTTTGTTAAAATCTCTTTTAGAAGAAAGAATAGAGATGTACTCTTTCCGCATCCACTCTTGCCACATATCAGTATATGTGGTGCTGATTCCATATCAATCTGTATAGGAATCTTTACACCATACTTTTTCCAGCAATCAAGATTGTATCCAAAATTTATATCAATTGAGCTTTTTATCATCATTCCAACTTTCTTTTATATCATCATTAAATGATTTATTCTCTCTTTTTTTGTTTTTTAATCTATCCATATTGATTTCAAAATTTCCTACTTCCTGTATTCCTTGAGGACTCTTTGCAATAGAAATTATTAAAATTCCTTTATCCATATCATAATTAACACCTGCGAATCCACATACATCTAGATTAACATTGTAATCAATAAAAATATTTTGAATAATTGATTCTACAATTTGCTTGATAAATTTTTCTGCTAATATCTCATCATTTACACTTTCCAAATTATGAGCGCAAAATGTGTAAATTATGTAGTTTGATTTTTCTATAGGCATTTTTGCTAGTTTAAATATCTGAAATAGTTGATTAAAATCCTTGAAAATATCTAAAATATTTTCTTTTGTAAAGAACCCTTGTTCATTTATGCCGATTTTAAGACATATCTCTTGTTTCTTACTTACCCCAAAAAAAGATTTTATAAATCTCTTAACGATAGACTTGTAATAATCTAAAGCTTCTTCTATACTACATTTCGACATGACACTACGTGAATATGCTAAAGAAAAGCTACTCATTAACAATATAAGTAAGATAAGACACACCATTGTTAAAAGACTAATTATATTCATTTACTATTTCCTCCTAATACAATTCTTTATGGTAAGGATGAGAATAATCTCATCCTATACTCATCTAAATAAAATTTACTTACTTATCATTTTGATATCATCTGCTATAATACTGTCTTCGACTTTTTTCGAAAAGGTATTGTAATACGCTCTTACTCTTGCATTAATAAATGATACTTTAATAATTTGTTTATTATTAATTGCATCTTCAATCTCATCAATGCTGAATAATGCTTTTTTGTGGTTGACCGAAATATTCATTGTATCTAAAGTTATCGAATTTACTACAGTATACTTAATAGCTTCAACTTCTTCAGTCTTCTCGCCATCAACATATTTATACTTGGGCGAACATCTTTTCAAACCGTAATCATTGGGTATACCCAATGAATCTAAATTCACAAAATACGTTGTTAAAAGAGACATATTATACTCCTCCTTTTTACAAAAATTTTTGGTGATTTATTGCTTGATTCACGACTTCAAGCAAATAGGTTTTTTCGTTACCTGTAGACTACGATATTATAATAACCTATCATTTTTGACATAAGGGGGTGTCATTTTAAAAAAATTCGATAAAATAATTTTAGAACGCATTACATATAAATTTAAATTCATCTATAATGTAAATGAATTTTACAGAAAGGAAGTAGTCAAAATGACAAGCAAAAATTTGATTGAATCAACCTTAGATAATCTAGACGATTCTTTAAAATTACAGTATGTTGACTTAATGCTTACTGTCTATAAACAGCACTTGCTATATAGAAAAAATGAAGTATTAAAAAAAAAATCCTTATTTGCACAGTGAGCCTGTAAATAGTATAATAGATGTGCGATAAAAGCACTAACAATTATGCTTAGGCGAGCAGCTGTGCAATTGTGATGTGGAAGTCCTCTGCACAACTGTTCGCTTAAGCAGAGAGGACTTCCACATATGACAACTCAATACAAGAATCATTCTAGAAAGAGGACTCCATGGGACTGCAATACTAGCTTATCTCCTATGGAGACTTTTATCAAATCCAAATATCTAGATTCCTATGATTATAAGCATCCTTTTATTAAAGAAACAATGGAGGTTGATTTGCTTAATTCCTATGAAGTGACATGTTGCAAAAGATGTGCCTCCACTGATTTTAAGAAAAAAGGCTTTACCAAAAATGGTATTCAAAGATATTATTGCAACATCTGCAAGAGAT
>NZ_NFHI01000071.1:0-8632 GCF_002159255.1 Massilimicrobiota sp. An80 | reverse complement strand
TTCTTGTATTAGAAGGCAAAGATCAGAAGATACGAATGAATACATTTAGAAACAAGTATCAAAAGATAGCAGTAAAGGTCATACGACATGCAAGAAGAATCATATTGTCATTTAGCAGTACATATAGATATAAGAAGAAATTCTTAAAATACTATCAAAAACTGCAGAATTAAAACATAAAACCCATAGTTTATTGAAAGTAGTTGAAAAACTACACTTTTTTAGCTACGGTTATTCACAATTTTACGGTGGATAACATTTTTTAAGCTAGAAAATAGACATGATTTATAAGTTTTTCATCACAAATTTGCTTTCATGAATAATTTGGGTATTATTTGATTGTGATCAGCATCAGGCTGTATGTATTGTGGATTTGGATACAGTGATGCCTGGACTTGTGATGAATGATTTTGGAGATGCTATTCGTTTTGGCGCAAGTACAGCTTTAGAAGATGAAAAAGATTTATCTCAGGTTGCATGTGACATGCATTTATTTGAAGTTTATACAAAAGGTTTTATTGAAGGAACACAAGGAAAACTCACACCTCAGGAAGTAGAATTGCTGCCTTTAGGTGCTTTAATGATGACATTAGAATGTGGTATTCGTTTTTTAACTGATTATCTGCAAGGTGATGTTTATTTTAAAACTGAGTATCCTGAACATAATTTGATTCGTTGTCGTACACAATTTCAATTAGTCAGTGATATGGAAAAGAAATGGGATCAGATGACAGCTATTGTGCATCAATATGCCTACGTTCACCAATAATACACTTCTTTATGGGATAATGATTGTAAGGAGGGAAGACAATGGTTGGTTTTGAGATGGGATTGGAAACAGGTGGTTATGATATGATGTTTACATTGGTTGCGTTATTGATTTTGGGAATGATTTTCGTGATTATCATCAGAGGGATTCAACAATGGCATCATAACAATCAATCACCTAGGCTTACAGTGAATGCTAAGGTTGTTTCTAAACGTACTAATGTCTCTTTTCATCATCATGGTCATGACCATGGCGTGACATCATCAACAACTTATTATGTGACTTTTGAAGTGAAAAGTGGAGATCGTTTAGAATTTGTAGTGAACGGACGTGAATATGGTTTTCTAGTGGAAGGTGATTATGGAGAACTCACTTTTCAGGGAACACGCTATATAGAATTTATAAGAACAGAAAAAAAGGGTTAAAGTTCATTGACTTTAATCCTTTTGCATATTTTCCCATTGTTCAAGAAGCTGATCAAGTTGTGTATGACCATCATCAATCTTTTGAACGACTTCATTATATTTTTTATAATCATTGAGTACGTCTTCTTCCTGTAATTGAAGATTCCATTCTTTGATTTGATTTTCTAGTGTGGAAATTTCTTTTTCAATTTTCTTGATTTGATTTTGATGTTTACGTTGTAAAGATTGGGCTTTTTTATTTTCAATATAAGATGTATTATTTTTTTCTTTGGTTTCTTTTACTTTTATTTTGTGATCCATATATTGAGAATAATTACCACTATAAATATGACTGCCATGAGCATCCATTTCTACAACTTTTGTAGCAAGTTTATTAATAAAATAACGATCATGACTAATAAAGAGAATTGTTCCTTCAAATGAAAGTAAAGCATCTTCTAAGACTTCTTTAGATTCAATGTCTAAATGATTGGTTGGTTCATCTAAGATCAGGAAATTACAGCGTGATAATAATAATTTCATTAAGACAACACGACCACGTTCTCCACCTGATAAGACATCAATTGTTTTAAAAACGTCATCACCCTTAAATTGAAAAGAGGCACAGGCATTTCTAATCTGGGTGTTATTCATTTGTGGGTATGTATCACTGATTTCCTGAAAAATCGTTTTATTGAAAGATAATGATGTGTGTTCCTGATCATAATATCCAATCATGACTTTGCTGCCTAATTTGATTTTACCAGCCGTTGGGACATAATCATTTAAAATCAGATGAAACAATGTTGTTTTTCCAATACCATTTGGACCAATTAAAGCAACACGTTCTTGTTTTTTAACTTCAAAATTAATGTGTTCAAAAAGTGGTTTATCAAATGCCATGGCTAAATCTTTCACTTTAAGTACATCATATCCTGATTCTACCAATGGTTGAAATTGGATACGTATCGCTTGTGGCAGGGCATCTGGTTTTTCAACTTTTTCCATCTTAGCTAAAGCTTTTTCTTTGCTTTCTGCACGTTTGACTTGTTTTTCACGATTAAATGATTTTAATAAATCAATACTTTCCTGCATACGTTTGATTTCTTTTTGATTATCAATATAATGTTTTAATTCTACTTCACGATTATGTTTTTTAATAATCGCATATTCCTGATATGAACATTTATAAGTTGTAGCTTTGCCATGTTCAATTTCAACAATCTGATTAGAAATCTGATCAATGAAATAACGGTCATGGGAAACCATAATAATCGCATGAGGATAATTTTTTAAATAGTTTTCCAGCCATTCAATGGATTCAACATCTAAATGATTGGTAGGTTCATCCAATAATAAAAGATCTGGTTTTAATAAAAGAAGTCTACCTAAAGCAATACGTGTTTTCTGTCCACCAGACAAAATAGAAATAGGCATTTCCCACATAGATTCATCAAAACCTAAACCTTTTAAAACACCTTTGATTTGACTTTGATAGCTATAACCATCATTATGTTCAAATTCATATGTTAAGCGTTCATATTCATCCATGATAGCATCTAATTGTTGACTCGTTGACATTTGCACTTCAAGTTCACGAAGACGTTTTTCTGTTTCAATAAGAGGCTGAAAGACATCTTCGAGAGCTTGATAAATAGAAAATTCTGGATTTAATGTATTATGTTGAGATAAATAGCCTATTTTGGTGTTTTTAGGCATAAAGATTTCACCACTGTCATAGCTTTCTTCACCACAGATGATTCTAAGCAGTGTGGTTTTTCCTGCCCCATTGACACCAATAATAGCCAGTTTATCATGATTTTCAATTTTAAAAGTAATATCTTTAAGCAAGTCTGTTCCTTGGAATGACTTTTTTAAAGATGAACAAGCTAATATCATTTTGATCACCTCGTTCATTGTAACATACATCATTGAAAAGATAAACTGTAAAAGTTATAGTTGATTGTTTAAACATAACCTTGTATAATTGTATACAATAAGTGAAGGGGTGGTTAAAAATGAATTTAGCATATAAGGTTTTACAGGCACATTTAAAAGAGGGAGAATTAATTCCTGGAACTCCAATCTGTATTGGAATTGATCAGACATTGACGCAAGATTCTACTGGAACAATGGCTTATTTACAGTTAGAAGCTATGGATACAGGGAAAGTTGCAGTTGAAAAGGCAGTAGCTTATATTGATCACAATATGTTACAGACGGGGTTTGAAAATATGGATGATCATGAGTTTATTCGCAGTGTTGCGAAAAAACATGGGATTACTTTTTCAAAACCAGGGAATGGTGTTTGTCATCAGTTACAGTTAGAAAACTTTTCAAAACCAGGGAAAACGCTGGTTGGAAGTGATTCACATACACCAACATGTGGTGCTATGGGAATGATTGCGATTGGTGCAGGGGGATTGGATGTTGCAGTTGCGATGGCAACAGGAAAATATTATTTACAATGTCCAAGTGTGATTCAGGTTCATCTGACAGGTAAAAAAGCACCTTGGGTGAGTGCTAAAGATATCATTTTAAAAATTTTACAGTTATTAAGCGTAAAAGGTGGCGTGAATAAGATTGTAGAGTATACAGGTGAAGGAATTGCTTCTTTATCATTAACAGATCGTGCCACAATCTGTAATATGGGAGCTGAACTTGGTGCAACAACATCTATTTTTCCAACCGATGCAAGAACTTTAGAATATTTAAAACAACAGGGTAGAGAAGCTGATTATGTGGAAATGAAAGCTGATGAAGATGCCCAATATGATGAACGCTTAGATATTGATATGTCTACACTTGAACCAATGGTAGCTAAACCTCATAGCCCAGATGCTGTGGTGAGTGTTAAGGAACTGGAAGGTATGCATATCAATCAGGTTGTCATTGGGTCATGTACGAATTCATCATTTGCTGATATGATGCGTGCGGCCAAAATTTTAAAAGGTAGAAAAGTGGCAGATCATGTTTCATTGGTTATTGCGCCAGGATCTTCAAGTATTTTAGCTATGTTATCACAAAATGGAGCTTTGGCAGATATGATTCATGCAGGAGCCAGAATTCTTGAATGTGGTTGTGGTCCTTGTATTGGTATGGGGCAGGCACCTCTTTCTCAAGGGATTTCTTTAAGAACAATCAATCGTAACTTTAAAGGACGTTCTGGAACAAATGATGCTGGTGTTTATCTGGTTTCACCAGAAATTGCTGCCTTGTCTGCTGTTAAAGGATATCTATCATGTGAATTTGAAGAAGATATGTATTTAGATGAAGTTCCATCAACACCATTTATTAAAAATGAAAACTTCTTTATCAATGAATATGATCCAGATACAAAAGTCTATATGGGACCTAATATTAAACCAGTTCCTCGTGGTGAAAAACTATCAGCTGATATTCAAGGAAAAGTTGTGTTAAAAGTAGGAGATAATATTTCAACTGATCATATTGTTCCTTCAGATTCAAAATTATTACCATTCCGTTCTAATGTTCCACATTTAGCCAAATTTGCTTTTTCAAAAGTGGATGATCAGTTCTATACAAGAGCTAAGGAAAATCATGGTGGATTCATTGTTGGTGGTGATAACTATGGACAGGGATCTTCAAGAGAACATGCGGCTTTGGTACCGAATTATTTAAAGATTAGAGCTATTTTTGCTTTATCATTTGCAAGAATTCATCGTTCTAATTTGATTAATAATGGTATTTTACCGATTGTGATTGATCAAAAAGGTTATGATTTCTTTAATGAGGAAGATGAGTATATTTTATTAAATGTTAAAGAATCTGTAGAAAATGATCAGCCGATTATAGTTCAAAATCAACGTACAAAAGAAACTTTATCAACGCAGTTGACTTTAGCACCAAGAGAAAAAACAATGATTTTACAAGGTGGATTATTGAATGCGATTAAAGAATTAGGAGGGGATTTTTAATGAAAGCTGTATTAATTCCAGGTGATGGGATTGGACCAGAAATTGCCAAAAGTGTTGAAGCTTTAACAACAGCCATGAATTTAGATATAGAATGGGTGAAATATCGTGCTGGGGCTGAATATGCCAAAGAAACCGGAGATGTTTTTGAACCTGGACTTGTCGAAGCTATTGAACAATATAAATGGGCATTGAAAGGCCCAACAGCAACACCTATTGGAACAGGATTTAGAAGTGTCAATGTGGCATTAAGACAAAAGTTTGCGACTTATGCCAATGTTAGACCAATCCGTTCATTCAAGGGAATCAATTCTAGATATGATGATATAAATTTGGTCATCATTCGTGAAAATACAGAAGATTTATATAAGGGGATTGAATATAAACTCAATGAAAACATGGCCAATGGTGTCAAATTGATTACCAGAGAAGCCAGTGAAAAAATTTGTCGTTATGCCTTTGAATATGCGAAAATCAATAATCGTCATAAAGTGACAGCTATTCATAAAGCCAACATCATGAAATATACAGATGGTCTTTTCCTGGAAGCTTTTAGAGATGTTGCCAAGTGTTATCCTGATATTGAAGCACAGGAAGTCATTGTAGATAATATGTGTATGCAACTCGTTTTAAGACCTGAAACTTTTGATGTTCTGGTTGCACCTAATTTATATGGTGATATTGTTTCTGATTTATGTGCTGGATTAGTTGGTGGATTAGGTTTTGCGCCTAGTGGTAATATTGGGGATGAATATCGTATTTATGAAGCTGTTCATGGCAGTGCACCAGATATTGCAGGTCAAAATATCGCCAATCCAAGTGCATTATTATTAGCTTTTGCGTTGATGTTGGAAGATTTGGGAAAGATCGAAGCGGCAAATGCTTTAAGAATGGCATTATCAAAAGTTGTTGAAAAACAGGAAACTGTTACACCTGATATTGGTGGACATGCTTCCACTACTGAATTTGTAGACGCCATTATAAAAGAATTATAGGAGGGAAACATATGCCGTCACATAGTTTATTTGAACATGTAACACATGGCTCTTTGGGAAATAAAATATTTGATATTTTAAGAGATCGCATTTTAAATGAAGAATATGAACATGGGCAAAAATTAAATGAATTGGCTTTAGCTAATGAATTAAAAATCAGTCGTACACCTATTAGAGAAGCTTTAAAACAATTAGAGTTAGAAGGATTGGTTGAAAGTATTCCTAATAAAGGTGTTTATGTCAAGGGATTTTCACCACGAGATATTGATGATATGTTTGAAATTCGTTGTGCTTTAGAAGGCTTAGCGATTCAACTGGCTATTGATAGAATGGATGAAGAACATTTAGCTAAAATTAAAGATGTGTTTGAATTGATGGAATTTTATACTGCCAAAAAAGATCAGGAAAAAATTAATGATTTGAATATTTTGTATCATGAAACCATTTATCAGGCAACACAATCTCAATATTTTGAACAGCTGTTAAAAGATGTGCATTATTATGTTTCTGTCACAAGTCGTCATTCTATTACCCAGCCTGAAAGATTGGAAACAGCTATTCAGGAACATCGTGCTATTTTAAATTCTATTGTGGCTGGTGATAAAGAATTAGCAAAAGATACGATTCAAAAACATATTAGAAAGACACAAACGCTTGTTCGTGCTTATTATGCGAATAAGAAAAAGAAAAATAATAAAGTGAATGATTGAGTCTGAAAATTCTTTTTCATGTCATATAAATCATCTCATAAAACATTTGTGAAGATACGATGATAAGTATCTTCTTTTTTTAATAAAATAAGCATGAAAAGACTGATGAATGATATAGGGAAAGAAACTCTTTTCAATAAATGAAAATAATAAGCAAAATAAATGATTTAATATTATACTTATCATTAAGGATAAAGGAGGATTGATTATGGAAAAGAAACCAGTAAAAATTGTAACAATTGGTGGAGGAAGTAGCTATACTCCAGAATTGATGGAAGGATTTATCAAGAGATATGATGAACTTCCTATTAGAGAAATTTGGCTAGTTGATATTGAAGATGGAAAAGAAAAACTAGAAATTGTTGGTGCTATGGCTCAACGTATGTGGGATGCATCTCCTTATGATGTCAAAGTACATTTGACTTTGGATCGTAGAGAAGCATTAAAAGATGCAGACTTTGTCACAACACAATTTAGAGTTGGATTATTGAATGCACGTGTCAAAGATGAAAGAATTCCATTTTCATATGGTATGTTAGGTCAGGAAACAAATGGAGCTGGAGGAATCTTTAAAGCTTTCAGAACAATTCCTGTCATCTTAAGCATTGTCGAAGACATGAAAGAATTATGTCCAGATGCATGGTTGATTAACTTTACAAATCCAAGTGGAATGGTCACAGAAGCTGTCATGAAATATGGAAAATGGAATAAAGTGATTGGATTATGTAATGTTCCAGTAGGTGCAATGATGGCTGAACCTGAAACAATTGGAAAAACATTAGATCAGTTAACATATAAGTTTGCAGGATTAAATCATTTCCACTGGCATAAAGTTTATGATGAACATGGAAATGAAGTGACTCAACAAATCATTGATGCAATGTATGAAGGAAAAGATGGAGGAATTCCTGCGAATATTCATGACATTCCTTTCTTTAAAGAACAGCTTGATACAATGCAAATGATTCCTTGTGGATATCATAGATATTATTATCGTCAAGAAGAAATGTTGAAACATGGTCTTGAAGAATACAGTACAATTGGAACAAGAGCACAACAGGTCAAACAGACAGAAGAAGAATTGTTTGAATTGTATAAAAATCCTGAATTAGATCATAAACCAGAACAGCTTGCTAAACGTGGCGGCGCACATTACAGTGATGCAGCATGTGAAACAATCGCATCTATCTATGCGAATAAGAATACACATATTGTTGTCACAACAAGAAATAATGGAGCTGTCCCAGATTTACCACCAGAAGCAGCAGTAGAAGTTTCAGCATATATTGGAGCAACGGGCGCAAAAGCGATAGCATTTGGACCATTCCAGCCAGCAGAAAGAGGATGGCTACAATGCATGAAGAACATGGAATGGTGTGTAGAGGAAGCCGCAGTCACAGGAGATTATGGAAAAGCATTACAGGCATTTATCCTTAATCCACAGATTCCATCAGGAGCTACAGCAAAGAGAGTATTAGATGAATTATTATTAGCACATAAAAAATACTTACCACAGTTTGCTTCTAAGATTGCCCAGCTTGAAGCAGAAGGTGTTACAATCAAAGATGATGTCGCAAGGGAGTTAACTGAAAAAGGTTTATAATAAGATTAAAAAGGCTATAAAGAATGAAAGTTCTTTATAGTTTTTTTATGGATAAATATTTGTTTTAAAATGAGTTTATATCATAATATTTACTATAAGCAAATATTATGATATATTTGTCTTAGAAAGATATGTTTTTTTACTTTTTTGTCCTGAAAAAAAGAAAAATGTCAAAATAATGCGTATATAGATAAGTGAAGGGTTCCTGATTATCAT
>NZ_NFHI01000070.1:0-8863 GCF_002159255.1 Massilimicrobiota sp. An80 | reverse complement strand
TGTTGGCCTCAAGTGCATAATAGATATGCTTTGTCAAAGTACATTTTTTCATGTCAGGACATCCGTTGCAGACATATGGAGGCTTAGAAAGCCTAGGGCATATTTCTTCCACATAGCTGTCGCATTCGTAGATGCAGCGCGTACAGGATCTGCAGAGCTGAGATTTCATAACAGGACAGTTGTCACAGGCAGAATTACGTTCCTTGCATGTATATCTGTAAAGACAGTTATTGAAGGAACGACCAAATGCACCAGTTTTACGAACAGAAAGATTGTTTTTGACCTCTTTAGAAATGGTAGTACAATCCTTATCGAGTTTTTTGGCAATGGCCTTGAAAGAATCGTTATTTTTTAGACCATTTTCAATTGTGATTCTATCAAGAGCAGTTAAATGTTTCTGATTAGCCATGATGAGCACCTCCAGTAGAAGGAATACCCACTATTATTATAAAAGTTTGCAGAATTAAATTCTATCATTGGATTTGTAAAATTAAATTCCATATAAATTGATTTAGGGATGGAATTTAGTTTTTCAATTTACGATCTATAAACTTTTCATAAATTACATGTAAAGCACGATCTAAAATAAGAGCTCCACTTGTTATAATATAGAAATCAGGGTGAATCTGGTCAGATAGGTGTACAACACCCTGATAAGGACGACCACTACATAAACCAAAGAGATACCCTTGATTTTGATAATTTTGTATAGCTTGACAGTCTTGAATTGAAATTTGTGGATTTCTTTCTTGGAAAAATAAAGTGTGATCAATATCACTTGCTAGAGCCTGCAACATCATAACCTCCTTTTGAATCGTTTCTACTTTATAGAATAATGTATCAAATCAGTCTTGTCAAAAATAAATCTTTTTCATGTCAATCAAAACATGATATGATACATATAAGGAGGAGAACATCATGAAACCAAAAATACATTTTACAGCACCATATCATTGGATTAATGATCCTAATGGTTTAATTTATTATAAAGGAAATTATCATATTTTTTATCAGCATTTTCCATATGAAAATTTTTGGGGAACAATGCATTGGGGACATGCAACGACAAAAGATTTTATTTATTTTCAGCATTACCCTATTGCCCTATATCCATCAAAAATTTATGATCGCAATGGTTGTTTTTCAGGTTCAGCTATTGAAAAAGATGGAAAATTATATCTTTATTATACGGCTATTCGCTATGCGAAAGAAAATCCTGAGTATGTACACATCCAATATAGTGATGATGATTTGATTGCATCACAGGCATTAATGATATCTGATGATGGTTTTCATTTTGATAATAAGGATGGAAAACAAAAGATTATTGATGTCATAGAAGATAAAGCTTTAGGAGATGTGAGACATACAAGAGATCCTAAAGTGTGGAAAATGAAAAATGGGAAATATGCTTTAATTGTAGGTAGTAAAGTTCCAAGTGAAACAGGCTATTGTGGAGAAGTTTTATTATATGAAAGTGAAGATGCTGTTCATTTTACATATAAGAATCGTTTTTTAGATGATCGTATTGGTGATATGTGGGAATGTCCTGATCTGTTTGAAATCAATGGACAATACTTTATGATTTTTTCGCCAGAACATATTCGAGATTCACAGCCAGATAGTGTTGCTGTTATAATGCCAGTCAAATTTGATGAAGAGACTATGACAATTACAAAACAGGGAGATTATATGTATCTGGATTATGGTTTAGATTTTTATGCGCCTCAAACTTTTCTAGATGAGAATGGTCAGCGCACAATGCTAGCTTGGATGCGTATGCGAGAACCAGTTGAAAATGAATCAT
Organism: Massilimicrobiota sp. An80; assembly: GCF_002159255.1. Classification (NCBI taxonomy): domain Bacteria; kingdom Bacillati; phylum Bacillota; class Erysipelotrichia; order Erysipelotrichales; family Erysipelotrichaceae; genus Massiliimicrobium; species Massilimicrobiota sp. An80. The sequence continues at coordinate 7,056 of NZ_NFHI01000070.1, read as the reverse complement.
GGACAGGATTATATATATTGCCAAGGGTTTTTGAATATAAAGACCATCATGTTTATCAGTCAGTACATCCACATGTTCAACAATACTTCCATCGTCAAGTAGACAGTGTCAGTTTGAAAGAACCATTTTATATGCATGTCAAATTATACTCAAATAGTCAAATTTGTTTAGGTGGCATGAAGCTTTTTATACAGGATGATTGCTTATGTTGTGATAGAATGGAAGTTTCCATTCAACATGATAAAGTTTGTAATGTGAATAAAACACCACCATTAAATGGACATTATGATTTAGAAATTTATTATGATTATCATATTTTTGAAATTTATATCAATGGTGGATATTATGTACTGAGTCAAATTGTCTATGACATCAATGATCATATTGATTATCAAAATGTAGATATCATAGAGATGAAAATGAATTAATGAAAAAAGATTCTAACGATAAGTTAGGATTTTTTTATATGATAATCAATGACATTTGATTTATGATAGCTTATAATAAAATTATCAGCTTGCCCCTTCCCTTGCAAAAATATCGGGGGGGGGGGGTATATAATAAAAAAGAAAGAGGAGGGATGATATGATAGAAATACGACACCTGACAAAAAAATATGGAGATTTTAAAGCAGTCGATGATGTTGAACTGATTGCTGAAAGTGGAAAGATTACCATCCTATTAGGACCTAATGGAGCAGGAAAATCAACCACAATTAAGAGTATAGCGAATCTTTTAAAGTTTGAGGGGAGTATTGACATTTGTGGTTATGATAATGCCTCAATTGAGGCGAAACGATGTTTTGGATATGTGCCAGAAACACCAGTTCTCTATGATTTATTAACTGTTGAAGAACATATTGATTTTATTGGTCATGCCTATCAGATTGAAAACTATAAACAAAAAGCAGAAAAATATTTAGAATTATTTCAATTGACTGAAAAAAGAAAGAAGATGGCCAAAGAATTAAGTAAAGGTATGACACAGAAATTAAGTATGTTATTGGCCTTTATGATTGAACCAAAAGCATTATTGGTGGATGAGCCAATGGTGGGGTTAGATCCAGCAAGTATTGAAGAAACACTTAAATTATTAAGAAATATAGCTGATAATGGATGTGCGGTTTTGATCAGTACACATATTATTGATATTGTCAGTGATATTTTTGATGAAGCATATATTATGAAAGAAGGACATATTATCAAAAGAATCAAAAAAGATGAACTTCAAGAAGAGAGCTTAAAAGATTACTTCTTTGAATTAACTGAAGGAGAATAGTATGAAATCATTATGTTTATTATGGTTTATGAAAACAAAAGCGACAGTGAGAAATCTCTTTAAGAAGCCATCAAGTGCAATCTTTACGATCTTTATTGTTCTTTTATATGGTTTTGTATTTTATAGTTTCTTATTTTTGCCAAAAGATCAAAGTTATATGGTTGTGAATTTTGAATTGCATTCATCTATTTTACTATTTGTTGGATTTTTGGCTTTAATGTTATTTTCTACGATGCTTTCTTCAAGAAAAGCTTTGTTTTCTGGAGAAGATGCTTATTTCTTATTTAGTGGACCCTTTCATAAAAAGCAAATTATGACATTCTTAACATTTCAAACTTTTTTGCAATCCATATTGTTATCATTTTTTGCATTGATTTTCTTTATTGGTATGAATATGGGAATCAGTGTAGATTTTGGATTTATAGGACTAGCATTACTAGGTAGTATGTTAACTATTATGATCTTTCTTGTTTTTATTGATTATAGCTATATTTTATCAATAGGTGATCAAAAATATAAAAAGATAAACTATATAATCGCAGGAATATTTGGGATTGTGCTGGTGATTATTTTAGGACTGACATATTTAGAAACAGGAAGGATTCAAACAATTATGATTGATTTTATTGAATCACCACTGTTTTATTTTGTACCTGTTTTTGGTTGGTTAAAGTTGACTTTGATTTCTTATGTGACATCTCAAATGGGTATGGTTTGTTTAGGATTATTGCTTTTGGTTATAAGTTTAGTCATTATCTATCTATTATTTATTACTTACAAAGGTGATTTTTATGAACAGGCATTACAAGATTCATTAGAGTTATCTAAACAATTAAAAGAATTTAAAGCAGGTAATCAGGATGCATTAAGAAATGTGAAAGTGAAAAAAACCAGCGTAAAAAGGTTTTATGATGGTGCTTATGCAGTGTTATCAAAAAATCTATTATTGATGAAAAAGAAAGGGAATATAATCTCATGGAATGATATTATTTCCATAGGTATTTATTTGGTTATAACTATTTTTTCTGATTTAGGATTTGGTTTCTTTATCTATATGATGATAATCTGGTTATTTATGATGATGCAAACCAGTGATTTAGTAGGTGAATTAAAAAATTATCAGATCTATCTTATACCTGATAAACCCTATAAAAAGCTTATTGCTGTGATGATTCCAACTTTTATGAAAGTATCCATCATTGGAACTTTATCTTTTATTGTTGTGGGAATGTATTATCATGAAACATTTTTAACCATTTTCATGTATCTGATTAATATGTTTGGTTATATTTTTATCTTTATGAGTGCCAGTGTGCTGACAATACGATTATTAAAAAGTCGTACAACACAAGTCTTTGAAAACATGATGCGTATGTTGATTATGATTGTCAGTGCTTTACCAAGTGTTATATTAACAGTGATTTTTATGATGACGAATGCATTAACGCCAACGGTTCTTACTATGCTTTCAATGGCCTCATTAGCAATGAATTTTATATTAGCGCTTATTATTCTATGGGCATGTCAAGGTATGATGAATGGCAGGGAGTTAAAGAGTGAATAAAATAGATTTAACAGATATGAAAATCAAATGGAAAAGAAAAAATCAAATTCTTTTTTCAAGGGAAAGTGCCTGTTTACAGGATTTGTTGGCAGATATCAGAAAGCAATCTCATCAGACCCTCGTTTTGTGGGCAATGAAATTTGTGGAAGAAATCGTCATCACATTAGAAAATAAATATCCAGATGACAATCGACCTAGAGTCGCTATTGAAAAAACACGTCAATGGGCAAGAGGAGATATCAAAATGCCAGAAGCCAAAAAAGCTATACTTGCTGTACATGCAATGGCTAAAGATATAACAGATGTATCAGATCAGGCTTTATGCCATGCGGTTGGACAGGGTTGTGGAACAGTTCATGTAGAAACACATGCGATAGGACTGGTTGTCTATGAATTAACAGCTATTGTCAGAAGGTATGGTATTGATGACTGTGAGCAGATGTTAATCAAAAGAATCAATGAATATCAGACATATCTTCTAGAATGTGCTAAAAAGACACATCAGTATCAATGGGCAAAATTTATTAGTGATGATCCTCATGCGAATAAGGAATATTTATTAGGACTAAAAAAAGGATAAGTTTAAAATACCCCGTTATGAAAATAGACAAATAACGGGGTTTACTCTTATTCTTTTAATAGTTTTTGATGTAAATATTGAATCATATGTTCAATTTCTGCTTCATTTAATGAATAATAAATACGATTATTCTCTTTTCTAATACGAATAAAATCTCCATCCAACAAAGCATCCATATGATAAGAGATTGTTGGAGTTTTGAGATTCATAGCTTTCGCAAGTTCATGACCATACATAGATTTCTTTTTCAACAAAGTTAAAATTTCAAACTTGGATTTATCACTTAAGACTTTTAAAAAGTATTCTAATTTTTGTTGTTCACTACGTGATTCATGATATGAAGTTAATGCTGTATTTTCTAGACCTGCTCCTATCAATAAAATATAATGATAATCTTCAACCATTAATATAAGCCCATTGTAATTAACAAAAGTAGGATAAATAGAGATAGGTGTTTCATCTATTTTTAAACCAATATGTCCAAAAAATTGATTTAAGTCATCTTGATTGATATTGTGAGTACAGTTAAAAAGCATGGGATTATAATCAATAGATTGATAAATCTCTTGAAACTGTTTAAAGATCTCAAATAATCCATGAATCATTTTATTAGGATGATAAAGTGTTTCAATCAAATCCAATTTAGCTTCATTATCAATAGATAGTTTTCTAATACTTTCAATATAATCATTTTGAAAATCAATAAACTTTAAAGTATCTTCTCTTAATTCCTTTGTATCAAAATGTGTAAATTTTTGAATGAGTTCTTCTTGCATATGATGTTTTGGAAATTCACTCACAAAGAAAAATGCATTTAAAATAAAATCAGCCAAACATAAAATTTCATTATTATCTAATTGATATGATTGAAAATAAGTTTGCAGATTTTTTATTTTTTTAGCTTTTCTAACGAATACATCATGTTGTTTTTTTAGATTTTGAAAGTGTTCATTTTTTTGTTTGATATCTAATGAAATGGCTTTTGGACCATTCACACATTCAAATCCTAAATCTCTCCATTCCTTATACCATAAAGGTTCATTATATATTGTCTTTTTCATCTTGATCAATCACCTCATCAATAGAGTTATATAATAGAATTCCTCCTATTATCATAACAAATATTCCTGTAAAAATAAAAATATTTTGAATAGAAAATAAAGAACTTAAAAAACTCATAAAAAATGAGACAAGAGGAATGGTAGAAACACCAAAAGAATTCATAATCGCACTAAAACGTGCTAAATAACTTGAGTGTACTTTTTGTAAAACCATGATTTGACCATACATATTAGCAAAAACAACAATTATACCAAATAAAATAGCCAGTGTTGCAATAAGCAAAGATTTGATTATTGTGATAGGGATATAAGAGATAAGTATAGACATGATATAGAAAAAACTCGCTCCAGCAAATAAAGACTGTATCATTTTTTTAGCATTCATATAAGAACTGATATAGGGATAAAGAGTCGCTCCTAAAACACTTCCTATACTAAAGCCCATTGATAAGTAAGCAACCATCTGTGGACCACTGTGATAAACTTCAACGCTTAATGCACTGGAAAAGGCATTAATAGGAACTAAAAATGCATTGATACAACAACAAATCAAGCAAAGATAAATCAATGACTGTTTTGTTTGGGTATAGTGAAATCCTTCTTTTAATAAAGAAATCGTTGATTGCTTTTGAATATTTGAATTATCATGAAAATGAATATGACCAATCATAAGACCACTGACTATAAATGAAAGACAATCAATAATAAAAGTGATCATGATTCCAAAGCTATTTAATAAGATGCCAGCTAATCCCATACCAACAATTTCTAATGATTTAGATAGTGAGGTATGCAAAGATTGTGCAATGTCATATTTTTCCTTGGGAACTAAAGAAGCAATCATTGGTGTAGAAGAAGGAACTCTTAAGGTTTCTAAAATAGAAATCATAAATGTTGTGAACATAATGATATAAACATTTAATTGTTGAAACATATAGAAAAGAATAAGGAGCATAACTAATAATGAACGTAGAAAATCACTTAAAGCCATGAGCCTTTTTTTATTTCTTTTTTCAATAAATGCTCCCATAAAAGGTGTCAAAAAAATAGTTGGTAAATAGTTAATACCAAAGTTAAAGGCAGAATACATAGCATCACCAGTGATTGCATAAACAAGCCATGTTAAAGCTAAAGCATCAATAGAGTCACCAAAACGATTGATTCCAGTGGCAATGGCTAACTTTAAGAATTCTTTTTCATTTTTTAATGTCTGATATTTCATAACGCCCCTCCTTCATTAGATAAATATCTAATTATATATTCAGTATATATAAAATTATAACGGTTGTTAGATAAATGTCAATGTTTATATTAGATTGTTATCTAATGTATAAAGAATTGCTTTTTTGTTTGATTTGGTATTTAATAAAGAAAAGGGGGCTTATATCATGACAGATGAACAGATCATCATGCTTGTCTTTCTTATCATTGCTGGATTAGGATTGATATTTACTTTTGTTGGAATATTCATCATATTATGGCAAAAAAGAAAGGTGAAACTTTGTCAAGAAATGACACATGGAATTGTTGTAGATTATTGTTATAGGGGAAATGGAGTGATTGTGCCAGTTGTGGAATATCATGTGCTTGGAGAAACTTATAAGAAAGTCAGAACATTCCGTGGCTATATCACGAAAAGTTGGAGAAGAGATGGAGAACCATATGTACGAGTAACAAAAAATGATTGTTTATCCATTGCAGGTGGCAGAATGGGAAAAAGTGATGCACAGAATATGTGGCCATTAGGATCAAATATGGCTGTTTATTATCATCCAATGAAACCTAAAATGGCTTTTATTGAAAAAATACCTGAACATCAGTCAATTATGGCTATGATATTTATTGGTGTTGGCATTTTTTTGATTATATTATCAAGCTTTTTAGTATATGTTATAAAATGATGAAAACATTCTATATATCAGTTAATTAGCGAACCAACTTAGAAATATTTTTAAGTTGGTTTTTTGAAATTACTTTCAAAATAGGGATATTTTGTTTTTATTTTTGAAAAATTTTGAAAGTAAATTCTAAATCTTTTAAGAATATTGTCAAATATTTTCGATAGAAGTATAGTGTGATTATACAAGGAGGGAGAAAATGGAGAAACTAAAAAATCAGTTAATTGTTTCATGTCAGGCAATGTAAGATGAACCGTTACATTCATCTTACATTATGTCAAAAATGGCTTTAGCTGCTTATCAGGGAGGTGCTAAGGGGATACGTGCGAATAGTGTTGAAGATATTAAAGCTATTCAACAAGAAGTCAATTTACCAATTATTGGTATTATTAAAAAGGACTATCCGGGTAGTGACATTTATATTACGACAACCATGGATGAAGTTGACGCATTAGTGGCTGCAAATGTTGAAATTATAGCTATGGATGCAACCAGTCGATTAAGACCAAATCAAACAACTTTAGCAACCAATGTCATTAAGTTAAGGACTGAATGGCATTCGAGGGTTATATTGCAAATATACCCTCTCTCTTTTTTTATTATTTTTCAAAGAAAAGTATTGACATTGCTACGATAGTGTGCGGCCTATTATCAATTTTTTATTGATAATAGGCC
>NZ_NFHI01000007.1:0-68157 GCF_002159255.1 Massilimicrobiota sp. An80 | reverse complement strand
ATATTTCAATTTTACATATAAACCTAAACGTCATCAACTACGTATTAATAAAGTTGATAGAAAGGAGAAGGTATATTTTAATGACTGATAAATGAGTCAATTATAATATACCAGGAAAATCATGAAACAATTAACAGGTAATCAGGTCAGACAAATGTTTTTGGATTTTTTCAAATCAAAAGGACATATGATTGAACCTGGAGCATCATTAATCCCACATAATGATCCAACATTATTATGGATCAATGCAGGGGTTGCAGCATTAAAAAAATATTTTGATGGAACTGAAAAGCCAGCATGTAATCGTATTGCGAATGCACAAAAATCAATTCGTACAAATGATATTGAAAATGTTGGGAAAACAGCAAGACACCATACTTTCTTTGAAATGTTAGGAAACTTCTCAATTGGAGATTACTTTAAGGCAGAAGCTATTCCTTTTGCATGGGAGTTTTTAACAAGTCCTGAATGGATTGGTTTTGATAAGGATAAACTTTATATCAGTGTTTATACTGATGATGAAGAAGCTTATCGTATCTGGACAGAAGTTTGTCATGTTGATCCTAGTCATATTTTAAAAACAGATGATAATTTCTGGGAAATTGGTGAAGGTCCAGGGGGACCAGATTCAGAAATTTTCTATGATCGTGGAGAAAAATATGATCCAGAAGGATTAGGAGAAAAATTATTCTTTGATGAAATGGAAAATGATCGTTACATTGAAGTATGGAATGTTGTCTTTTCACAATATGACTGCAATCCAGCTATTGATCGTAAAGAATATAAAGAATTACCACAAAAAAATATTGATACAGGAATGGGATTAGAAAGATTAGTCAGCATTATTCAAGAAGGAGAAACAAACTTTGATACTGATTTATTCTTACCTATTATCCATGCGACTGAAAAGCTTGCAAAGGTTCCATATCAAGAAAATAAAATGGCTTATCGTGTGATTGCCGATCATATTCGTACTGTGACTTTTGCATTAAGCGATGGTGCATTATTTGATAATGCTGGACGTGGTTATGTTTTAAGAAGAATTTTAAGACGTGCAGTACGTTATGGTAAAAAGATTGGTATTGATCATTCATTTATGTATGAACTTGTTGGTGTGGTTGCGGATATCATGAAAGATTTCTATGATTATCTACCTGCTAAAGTGGAATATGTAAGTGGTTTAGTTAAAAAAGAAGAAGAAGCTTTTCATAAGACATTATCTAATGGAGAAAAACTATTAAATCAAATGTTAGAAAAAAGCCAAAATCATTTATTAAATGGTCAAGATGCTTTTAAATTATATGATACATATGGTTTCCCATTAGAATTAACTGTGGAAATTGCTGAAGAGTCTGGTTTTGAAGTGGATGAAGAAGGTTTCAAAGCAGAAATGAAAGCACAACAGGAACGTGCACGTAATGCTCGTGGTGATTTAGAATCTATGTCATCACAAAAACCTGATTTAATGGCGTTTGATGCCCCATCTACATTTATTTATAATCCAACACCAATTCAGGCGAAAGTCATTGCGACATTCCAAGAGGGTGTGAAATGTGATGTGATTGATAGCCAAGGTGAAATCATTTTAGATCAGACAACTTTCTATGCTGAAATGGGTGGACAATGTGCTGATACAGGAATGATGTCTAATGATTCTACAGAAATTGAAGTTAAAGATGTTCATAAAGCACCTCATCAACAACATTTACACATAGTTAACGTTAAAAAAGGTGCAATTCGTGTGGGAGATGTATTAACTCTTTATGTTGATACAAGAAAACGTGCATTTATTACTCATAATCATACAGCAACACATCTTTTACAAAAAGCTTTAAAGAATGTATTAGGAGAACATGTTTCACAGGCTGGATCATATGTAGATGATCAAAGATTACGTTTTGACTTTACTCATCCTCAAAAAATGACTTTAGAACAATTACAGCAAGTTGAAGATCAGGTGAATGAACAAATCTTCAATGGATTGAATGTTGATATTCAGTTAATGAGTAAAGATGATGCAATGCAATCAGACGCTATGGCTTTATTTGATGAAAAATATGGTGATGAAGTGCGTGTTGTCAGCGTTGGTGATTATTCTAAGGAATTATGTGGTGGATGCCATGTTTCTAATAGTATTGAAATTGGAATCTTTAAAATTGTCAGTGAAGAAAGTGTAGGTTCTGGTGTAAGACGTATTGAAGCTGTTACATCATTACAGGCTTATCAGGCATTTAAAAATAGTGAAACACTTTTAAATCAAGTTCAAGACTTATTAAAGATTAAAAATAAGAATGAAACAATTGAAAAAGTTACACATTTCATTGAAGAAACTAATGAAATCAAAAAAGAAAGAGATCAATATTTAGATCAGATCAATGCTTTATCTGCAAAGGAACAATCTAAAAATATTGTTGATTTAAATGGTGTACAATTCTTATATGTTCAAGAATCTAAAGAAGTTGCTTTAGCTAAACAAATGGCTTTTGACCTTCGTGATCAGTTACAGCATGGTTTTGTGATTATGGTCAATGAATATGAAGGTAAGATATCTTATTTTGTAGGATTAACAAAATCTATGGTTCAAGCTGGATATAAAGCAGGAGAGATGATCAAGACAATCAATCAGGTGACTGCTGGTCGTGGTGGTGGAAAACCAGACTTTGCTCAAGGAGGATGTGCTGATCGCTCACATATGGATGAAGCTATCGCACAAATCAAAGCGCAATTCTAAGTTTTACTAGCAATTTGCAATGATTTAGTGTAATATAGATTATATAGATGGGAGGTCGTATAAATGGGAAAAGATTTTACTCAAACACGTCTATTTAATTCTGAAGAAATTAAAAGAGAAGTTATCCATTCTCATTTAATGACAGTTGCTAATGCTTTAGATGAAAGAGGATATAATGCAGTTCATCAAATTGCAGGATACTTGATTTCTAATGATCCTGCATATATTTCAAGTCATAAAGGGGCTCGTTCAATTATTCAACAGATTGATCGTGATGAAATTATTGAAGAACTTGTTAAATTTTATTTGGAGTCTAAATAGTGGAAAAAATATTAGGATTAGATTTAGGTTCGAGAACTTGCGGCATTGCGATGAGTGATGCTCTTGGTATGCTTGCCCATGGTGTAGAAACCTATCGTTTTGAAGAAAATAACTATAAGGATGCTGCCAAACATATTCAACAGATTGTTGAAGAACATCATATTCATACAATTGTGCTTGGTCTACCCAAACATATGAATGGGGATTTAGGGGAAAGAGCACAAATTTCAATGGCTTTTAAACAGAGGCTGGAAAAGATGATGGATGTCGAGGTTGTTTTGGTTGATGAAAGATTAACAACTGTTATGGCACAGAATCAATTGATTTTTGCTGATGTTTCACGCAAAAAAAGAAAAAAAGTTATTGATAAAATGGCAGCTGTACAAATTTTACAAGGATACTTAGATGGTCAAAGGAGATAGTCATGGACGTTAATAAAATACAAGTCATTGATGATGACGGTAATGAATTAGAATTTGATGTACTCTTTACTTTTGATAGTGAAGATACAGGAAAAAAATATGTTTTATATTATGATGCAAATGATGAGGATGCTCAAGTCTATTCATCTATTTATGATGATGAAGGGAATTTATATCCAATTGAAACACCTGATGAATGGGATATGATTGAAGAAGTCTTCAATAGCTTTATGGCTGAAGATGAAGAAGATGAGAACTCTCAAGACATGGATTAGTATCAGGAGGTAACGAAAGTTACCTTTCTTTATTAAGGAGGATAAAAATGGGATTGTTTTTTAAGAAACGAAAAGTAAAGCCAATTTTTGTAGGAAGTTATGGTAATGATTTAACTAGAGGAATTTATGTTTTTCATATAGATATTGATAATGGTGAGATTTTAAAAAAGAAATTTTATAAATCATTAGCGAATCCAATAGCCATTTCTAAACGTGAACGTTTTATCTATGTATGTTATAAAAATAATACAGGGAGACCAACTGATGGTGGTTTATGGCAATATGCTTCAATGGATCTACAATTTGGTTTGGCTGGTAAATCAACAGATCATGGAAAGACATATGTAGACAGTTATGTTAATGAAGATCGTACATGTGCCTATGCTGTGGATTACTACAACAGTGAAGTTGTTGTGATTCCAATATTGAAACAAAAAATTGTCAAAGTTGTACAAACAATTAAACATCAGGGAAGTAGCGTAGATGAGAAACGTCAAAATGAAGCCCATCCTTGTTTTATTGATGCTACACCTGATCAAAAATGGATAGTTGTTTGTGATTTAGGAACAGATGAAATTGTTCTTTATGATATTGGTGAAAAAGGAAGACTTCAGCGTAATGATGAATTAACATTTAAAGTGAAACCTGGTTCAGGACCAAAGAAAATTATTTTTTCACCAGATGGACAATTTGCATATGTTCTGAGTGAATTAACAAGTGAAATTCATGTTTATCGTTATGAAGATGGCGTATTTACTTTTGTTCAGACAGTCAAGACTTACCCAACAGATGAATATATTGGTCAAAATACTGCTGGTGATATTCTCATTAATGAAAAAGGTGATTACTTATTTGTATCAAACTGTGGACATGACTCTGTGACAACTTTTGAAGTGGATCTGGCTACAGGAATGTTGACAGCTGTAGATAACACTGATACAGATGAAAAACCTGTAAGTATGATTCTTGTGATTGATAAATATATTGTTGTGGCTTCTCAAAAAGGTGGTTCAATTGAATCGTTTGAAGTCAGACGTGGTGAATCAAAAGGTGTTCTTTTTGAAACACATTTTAGTTATATGGTGAGTGAGCCTGTTTGCTTAATTGAAGGAAGAGGTGTATAAGAGCATTTTATGCTCTTTTTTTATCTATGATGATAAAAAAAGAAGGAAAGTTGATAAATCCTGTCAAATAACCTATAATAAATAAATGATGGAGGATATTTTATGAAGAATAAAAAAATCATTTATATTGTTGGTGGCATCATTATTGCTTGTATGATTGGTATAATTGTTTTCTATAATTGGGGTATTTCTGCATCTTCATCAAAAGATGAAGAAGTGATTGTAACCATTGAACAAGGTTCAACAGCTTCAGAGATGCTTAATACTTTAGAAGATGCTGGACTTGTGAACAATAAATTATGTGGTCAGATTTTTCTCAAATTAAATCACTATAATCGTTTACAGGCCAATACATATGTACTCAATAAAAATATGTCATTATCTGAGATTTTCTCTATTATTGAAAATCCAGACTTTAAGTATATATTGTCGTCTAAATTGACAATTAAGGAAGGAACAACGATTCCAGAAGTTGCTGAAAGTTTTGCTGAAATTTTAAATATATCTGCTGATGAAGTGATTAAGCAGTGGGATGATCAGGAATATTTACAGTCATTAATTGAAGAATACTGGTTTTTAGATGAAAGTATTTTAGATAAAGATATTTTATATCCATTGGAAGGTTATCTCTATCCTGAAACTTATTATATTACAGAACAGGAACCTGATTTAAAAAGTATGACAAAACTCGCATTAGATATGATGGATGAGCGTTTATCTGAATATAAGGATGATATTGAAAAATTAGGTTGGACACCACATCAGTTTTTAACATTTGCTTCTATTGTAGAAAGAGAATCATTATTTGATGAAGATCGTCCTAAAATTGCAGGTGTTTTTATCAATCGTTTAAATAAAGATATGTTATTACAAAGTGACATTACAGTGAATTATGCATGGCAAAGAACTGGAGTTGATGTGAGTGTTTCACATACACAAATTGACTCTCGATATAATACATATAAATATACTGGATTACCAGTAGGACCTATTAGTACAATCTCTAAAGTCACAATAGAAGCATGTATTCAATATGAACATCATGATTACTATTACTTCTTTGCAAAAGAAGATGGTACAGTGATTTATAGTCGTACTTATAAGGAGCACCAGAAAATAGTAGAGGAGAATAGATGGTATTAATATGATGACATTAGAAGAATTAGAACAGGATGCATTAAAAAGAAATATACCAGTTATGCAAAAAGAGGGAATCCTCTTTTTGATTGAACAACTTCAAGAAAGAAAAGCAACATCATGTCTGGAAATAGGTTCTGCTATTGGTTATTCAGCGATGATGATGACAACACATGTTGAACATTTATGTGTAGAAACCATTGAACTTGATGAACAGCGTTATTTAGAAGCTGTAAGGCATATTCATGAACATGGATTAGAAAAAAGAATTATAATTCATCATGATGATGCTTTAACTTTTCAAACAGATAAACTTCAATTCGCTCCTTATGATTGTTTGTTTATTGATGCTGCTAAGGCTCAGTATCAGAAGTTTTTTGAAAAATATGTTCCTTTTGTGAAAAAAAATGGAATCATTATTGTTGATAATTTAGATTTTCATGGTATGATTTTTGATATTGATCATATTAAAAATCGTAATACACGACAGTTAGTTAAAAAAATCAAAAGATTCAAGGACTGGATTTTTCAACATGATGCATATGATGTTGAATATTATGCAGTTGGTGATGGAATCTGTGTAATTCGAAGAAAGGATGAACAATGAAATTAATAATATCACTCAATCGTAAAGAAAGACTTTATGACTATGTATCTATGGGTATTGATTGCTTTATATTAGGTGGCCAATATTCTTTCTATGCTCCCTCTTATTTTTCATTAGATGATATATCTCAAATGGTGAAACAATACCCACAGTGCTCATTTTATGTGGCAGTGAATGCTTTATATGATGAACATGAAATTGAAGCAGTTGAAGCTTATATAGATGCTTTATCAAAGATGGCAATACATGGCATTTTATTTCAAGATTTTGGTGTTTTACAGATTGTGAAAAATAAGGGATATCACTTTGATATGATGTATGCACCAGAAACATTAAATACCAATGCTATGACATTAAATGTCTTAAAGCAACAAGGTGTGACAAGTGCTCAATTGGCACGTGTCATTCCATTAGAAGAGCAGTTATCAATTCATCAGCAAGTTCACATGCCATTGATGCTACAAGTTCATGGTATAGAATATATTGCAGCGAGTAAACGTGCTTTATTGACAAATTATCAGGAAGCATCAGGATTGGCTTTTGATCATAAGAGTCAGACACGTTTAACTATTCAACCACGAAATTCAGATTATGTTTTTCATATTTATGAAAATGAAAGAGGAACACATATTTTTTCAAAGACAAGATTATATATGTTAGATTTATTGAATCAAATTCAAAGTTTTGAATATTTATACATTGAAACTCTGATGATGAGTGATGAAGAGGCTATTGAAGTTGCTTCGTTATATAGTGATGCTTTAAAGAGCTTTGAAAAACAGACTTATGATAGAGATGTCAAAGCTTATATGCAACTTCTTTATCAGTTAAAAACACCTATTGATCGTGGCTTTTTATTTGACCAGACAGTTTATAAATTAGAAGATGTAAGGAAGATGGATCATGAGAAAAATCAGTCAAATCATTAATGGAAAAAGAAAAATTATAAAAAAGCCAGAGTTGCTTGCGCCAGCAGGAAACTTAGAAAAATTAAAGGTGGCTATTATGTATGGGGCTGATGCTGTATTTGTAGGTGGAAAAGAATTTTCGTTACGTTCTCAGGCTTCAAACTTTTCGTTAGAAGATATTCAAGAAGGTGTAGAATTTGCGAAAAAGTATGGAGCGCATATTCATGTCACTTGTAATATTATTTTACATCAGGATAATTTAGAGGGATTAAAAGATTATTTAAAAAAATTAGATGAGATAGGGGTAACAGCTATTATTGTGGCAGACCCATATATCATGAAAATAGCTAAAGATATGAAACTTGGTTTGGAAGTTCATGTGTCTACACAGCTTTCGACTTTAAATAGTCAGGCGATTTCTTTTTATCAGAATATGGGAATGGATCGTGTTGTCTTAGGGCGTGAAGTGACGTATGATGATTTAAAACGTATTATGGATAAAGTTGATGTGGATATCGAATATTTTATTCATGGAGCCATGTGTATCCATTATTCAGGAAGATGTATGCTTTCTAATTATTTAAGTCGACGAGATGCCAATCGTGGCGGTTGCTCACAGTCTTGTCGCTGGTATTATGACTTGTATCAGGATGGTGAATTGGTTAATCAGGAAAATGATATGCCATTTAGTATGTCCAGCAAAGATATGTCACTTGTTGCACATATTGGAGAGCTTATTGAGCTGGGAGTAGATTCATTTAAGATTGAAGGAAGAATGAAATCAGTTCATTATATTGCGACAGTCGTATCGACTTACCGTAAATTAATAGATACCTATTGTGAAGATCCTGATCATTTCCAACAAAGTGATTATTTTGAAAAAGAATTGTTGAAAGCAGCCAATCGTGCTTTCTGTCATGGTTTTTATTATGAACATCCTACTGTCAATGAACAGTTGTTTAATATGCGTGATGAACATCCAACACAGGAATTTGTTATGCGTATTGTAGATTATGATAAAGAAACAAAGCTGGCTAAGATTGAACAGAGAAACTATTTTAAAATCGGTGATCAGATTGAAGTTTTCTCACCTCATCATGATAATCTTTGCTTTACTGTCAAAAAACTTTATAATGAAGATATGGAAGAGATTGATGTAGCTAATCATCCAATGGAAATTCTTTATGTAGAAATACCTTATCAGGTTTTAAGCAATGATATGGGAAGAAAGGTGAGAAATGTATGAGAGAGCAAGCCGTTATTATTGGAATAGCAGGAGGAAGTGCATCGGGGAAGACGTCTATCGCAAAGCAACTTTATGATTATTTTAAAGGACATCACAAAGTTAAAATTATCAGACAAGATGACTATTATAAAGATCAGAGTCATCTCACTTTTGAACAACGTGTAAAAACAAATTATGATCATCCATTGGCTTTTGATACAGATTTATTAGTCATGCATTTAAAGAAGTTGAAGAATAAAGAACGTATAGAAAAACCAACATATGATTATACTTTACATACACGTAGTCAAGTCACAGAAGTGATTGAAGGTCGCGATGTTATTATTTTGGAAGGAATCTTTGTTTTGGCTGAATCGACTGTAAGAGAGCTTTGTGATATTTTGGTTTATGTAGATACTGATAGTGATATTCGCTTTATTCGACGTTTAAGACGTGATATTGAAGAAAGAGGAAGAAGTTTGGACTCAGTATGTCAACAGTATTTAAAGACTGTTAGACCAATGCATGAACAGTTTATAGAGCCATCTAAAAAATATGCACATATTATCATTCCAGAGGGTGGAAGTAATCATGTTGCTGTTGATTTATTGATGACAAAGATTAAAAGTATTGTCGATGAATAATGAAAATTTACATGAGAAATGCTAGTATTTTCAAGGTATTTATGTTATAGTATAGTCTGCGAGGTGAATAGATATGGATCATGATGCAGTTTTATTAACCCAAAGTGGGGTTGAAAAATTAAAACAGGAAAAAGAACAATTAATTAATGTTGAAAGACCAAAAGTTATTGAAGAGTTGCAATTAGCACGTTCTCAAGGTGACTTGTCAGAAAATGCTGATTATGATGCAGCTAGAGATAAACAGGCACATATTGAAGCGAGAATCAAAGAAATTGATCAAATGTTACTACATGTGCAAATTATTGATGAATCACAATTAGATAGCACAGTTGCGAAACCTGGTGCTACTGTTACAATTTTAGATTTATCTGAAGCAGATGCTCAAGAAGAAACTTTTACAATTGTTGGGACATTTGAAACAGATCCATTAAATGGTAAAATTTCAAATGAATCACCTCTAGCAAAAGCTATTCTTGATCATGGTATCAATGAAATTGTTTCAGTCGGGGTGGCTGAACCATATGAAGTCAAAATTTTAAAGATTGAATATATGGCTTAGATGATGTACTGACATCATCTTTTTTTTTCAATAAAAAAAGATGGTTATCCCATCTCATCCGATTTATTTTGTTCAATCATTGCCATAGCATTTTGGAATACGTTTTTACCATTCATTGTTCCATAATCACGCATAGAAATATCCATAACTGGTATATCTGGTAAAGCTTTTTGTAATTGTTTTTTAATATATTTCACTTGTGGAGCTAATAAAATGATATTGGCATCTGTAGCCTGATGAACATCATGAACTCCAACAGCTCTTATATCAACACGAATTCCTTGGTAATCCGCTTCTCTTTTCATTTTTTCTACCAATAAGCTTGTTGACATGGCAGCTGCACAGCATAAGACAATATGTATCATTGACAACCCCTCACTTTCAATTTTTCATATTTCTTTCTTATATTATAAGGGAATTTAATAAAAAATCCAATAATTTTATAGTGAAACGTTTGTATGTTTGTTATTTTTATGAAAATAGTATATAATAATTATGGCAAAGAAGTAGGTGGTGATCATATGCAAGAAAGTCGTCAATTTAATCGAACAGTGTTAACATTGTGGGTTGTCTTTTTAATCATTGTTGTTGTTATCAACGGCATCTATGCTTTTATTCTTCCTATGAGTACACTGGAACTTTATTTGGGACCATTAAATTTCTTTAATATTGCGGCAGCAACATTGTTTGTAGGAGTATTAGAAGATTCTATGGTTAATGATTTAAAGAAAAATACAGCGTTGGCTTGTTTAGTCCGTATACCTTATGTCATATTAATAGTAGTAGCAGTATTCTTTTCATGCTTATTATTATTTTAAAAAGGAACTGTCCTGAAGTGAATCTTTATGATTGAATTTGGATTCATTTCAGATAAGTTCCTTTTTTTATGCAATCGTACGTGTTTTGATTTCTTTAAAAAAGCCAATCAATAAAAATATGCATGACTTGAAAATCAAATGAACATATTGAATATCATCAAGATGAAGGCATAAGCTTATTAAAAAATACAAGAGAGAAAAGAATAAACAGTGTTTCATGCGATGATCAGGTAAATGTGATGTCAAATATAACGCTGCAATAATAAGTGTCATATAAGCGAATACTTGCAGAATGATTTGAATAAATAAATGATTGATTTGCATGAAATAAGATAAAACGGAAAGAATAAGAGAGATAAGTATAAAAGGAATGAGAAAAATTAAACATGTATAAATATAAGTACGTAGTGTTTGTTTCATGGTTTCCTCCTAATATACTGTATGCAAAGGAGTTTTCTTTTATGAAATATATAGAAATCTTTATAGAAAGTTTTGGAACGTATATTTTACTTGTCTTGATGATTCGTTTTTTAGGTAAAAAAGAAATGAGTAAACTCAGTGTTTCAGATTTAATTGTATTTTTAATTATTAGTGAATTGATGACAATATCAATTGGGAATGAAAATGTTAACTTTTTACAGGCAGCACTTGCAGTTTTAGTCATTGTTTTTATGGATAAGCTATTTACGCTGATTTCATTAAAGAGTCCATTTTTTAAAAAGATGGTAGAAGGACATCCAACCTTTATTGTCTTTCAAGGAAAACTGAATCAAAAGAAAATGGCTTCATTAAAATATAGTGTTGATGATCTTTGTCATCATTTAAGAGAGCAGGGGATTGGCTCTTTATCAGAAGTTGACTTTGCAGTGTTAGAAACAGATGGTCAGTTATCTGTGATTGAAACGAAAAACAGTGAAGTGAAAGCACCAGCAGCCATTATTAGTGATGGTCAAATTAATTATGAAATCTTGCAGTTAATGAATCGTGATGAAAATTGGTTGATTAAAAAGTTGAAAGAAGCTGGAATTCATGATTATCATGAGGTTTTTTATTGTGTTGTGGAAAAAGAACGTTTATTTGTCATTAAAAAAAGGCTAGATAACTAGCCTAATAACATTCTATCATTGACAAATTCTTCACCAATGGCTTCTTCAAATTTCTTAAGTAAATCATTCACAGTTAATTGTTTTTTCTCTTCACCTTGAACATCATAAATAATACGACCATCATACATCATAATGAGACGATTTCCAATATCTATGGCATCTTTCATATTATGTGTAACCATCATGGCAGTTAAATGTTGCTCAGTCACGATCTGCTTTGTCAGAGTTAAAACTTTTGTACTGGTAGCAGGATCTAATGCTGCTGTATGCTCATCCAGTAATAACAGCTTAGGTTTATTGAGCGTAGCCATTAAAAGTGTTAAGGCTTGACGCTGTCCACCTGATAATAAGCCAACTTTCGTTGTTAAACGGTCTTCTAAGCCTAGCCCTAAGGCTTTGACAATTTCATAGTATTCTTCTTTTTCTTTTTTTGTTACACCCCAGTGTAAACTACGTTTTTGACCACGACGTGCAGCCATCGCCAGATTTTCAATAATTTGCATATCAGAAGCCGTCCCCATCATAGGATCTTGAAAAACACGCCCAATGAATTTGGCACGCTGATATTCAGGCGATAAAGATATATCTTGACCATCTAAAGTCATGATTCCACAATCAATAGGATAAACCCCAGCAATAAGGTTTAAAAGGGTACTTTTCCCAGCACCATTGCCACCTATCACAGTCACAAAATCTCCCTGTTTGAGTTCTAAATCTAGTTTGTTAATGACACATTTTTCATTTGGAGTTCCAACATGGAAAGATTTAGAAACTTTTTCTAATTTAAGCATGATTTTCAAATTCCTTTCCTGTTAATTTCTTATACATTGTTAAACGTTTCTTTTTATCAATAATGACAGGAACAGTCAGTGCAATGGCAACAATCAAAGCAGTTAAAAGCTTTAAATCATCTGTATTTAATCCCATCTGTAAAACAATTGCTACAATCATACGATAGATAATAGAACCCACAACAATAGATGTTAAACGTAATTTAAAACCAGCTTTTTTACCAAAAATCACTTCACCAATGACAATGGAAGCCAAACCAATGACAATGGCACCTGTTCCCATTTTGACATCAGCTACACTTTGTTGTTGAGTGACCAAAGCACCACTCATAGCGACAAGTCCATTACTTAACATTAAACCAAAAAGTTTCATCGTATCAGTATTGACACCATTGGCTCTCACCATATTTTCATTATTTCCAGTTGCTCTTAAACATGAACCAAATTCGGTTCCTAAAAACCAGTAAATACCAGCCACCACAATGAAACTAAAGACAAGACCGATACAGATTGTAATCCATTGTGATGTTAATGGAATGACATTAGCTAAATCTTTAAAAAGAGTCGAAGACTGTAATAATGGAATATTACTTTTTCCCATGATTCTTAAATTAATAGAATAGAGTGCAAGCTGTGTTAATATCCCAGCTAAAATGGCAGGCATTTGACATTTGGTATGCAAAAATCCTGTTATAAATCCTGCTAAAAAACCAGCCAGTGTTGCTAAAATGATGGCAACTAAGGGATGTACACCAGCGATCAGTGCAACAGCACAAACGGCTCCTCCGGTCGCAAAACTGCCATCAACTGACAAATCTGCAATATCTAAAATGCGAAAAGTTAAATAAATGCCTAGAGCCATAATTCCCCATAAAATACCTTGACCAATGGCTCCCTGTAAAGATAATAATATCGCCATAATTATTCTCCAATCATAGTTGCATTCAGCTCAGTAGGAATATCAATACCTAATTGAGTAGCTACTTTTTGATTAATAAAATATTGACAGTCTTTTCCTTCAACAAAAGTGACAGGTGTTTCTTCTACTTGAGCTTCACCATTAAGAATAGCTAAAGCCTGTTTTCCAGCATTTTGACCAACAGTATAGTAATCTAAACTCAAAGTTGCAAGACCACCATTTTCACACATACTTTCTTCACCAACGATCACTGGCAGATTGTTTTCATTTGTTACTTGTGCAACAGTTGCCATATTAGAAGCAAGAAGATTGTCAGTTGGAATATAAACAGCATCATAATGACCAATCATAGATTGTGCAACCTGTTGAATAGCACTCGAATCATTAGATACTGTCACTTCACTGGCTTCTAGTCCTAAATCTTTTGCAGCCTGTAAAGCAATTTCTCCTTGATATACTGAGTTTGCTTCATCGCTACAATAGAAAATTGCGATTTTCTTAGCATCAGGAATCAATGTCTTTAAGAGTTCTAATTGTTCCTTGATTGGATTTAAATCACTAGCTCCAGTGACATTTGTTTCTGGTTTTTCATTGGATTTGACAACGCCAGCTGTTTCAAAATCAGTAACAGCAGCTCCTACAATAGGAATATCAGTTGTTTTATTAGCTGCAGCCTGTAAGGCATCAGTTGCGATAGCATAAATCAAGTCATCACCATCATTGACAAATTTTTCAGCAATTGTCTGGCAGTTGGAAGGATCACCACTGGCATTTTGAAAATCAATGTTTTCTTCTTTGACACCAGCTTCGATTAAAGTATCTTTAAATCCTTCATATGCTTTATCTAATGCAGGATGTTGTGCAAACTGTATAGCCCCAATCTTGACTTCAGATAATTCTTTTGTTCCAGTTGTTTCACTGGCACATCCTGTTAAAAGCAACCCCATTGTCAATAATAATACAGATAGTTTTTTGATCATATTTTATTCCTCCTCATTTTTAAGATTATAAAACAAAAAAACCCGTCCCAAGAGGGCGAGTGAACGCGGTACCACCTCAATTTATTATAATCTCACAATTATAACCTTTATAAGTTGAATAACTTTACATAAATAACGTTATGTCCCCGATTACCCCTTATCAAAGTAATAGCTCCGTGGTGTATTCAAAATTTCTTTTCGTATGATTCGCACCAGCCATCATATCTCTTATGTCACAGAAATTTTTACTTCGTCACATCATTGCTTTTTGTTTTATATATCACTTATCATAAATAAATGAAAATTGTTTGTCAATCATTTTTTTAAAAATAAAATAAAAATAAGTATTTAACGAATTATTTTTATAAAATTTGTTAAAATAGTAAAAAATAGAGCGATTAAGATAACATCATATCTAAAATCATCATCACTGCAAAGCCAATCATGCAAGACAGCGCACCTATATCAATCTGATGTTGGCAACAGGCTTCTGGGATCATATCTTCCACACAGACAAACAGCATAGCACCAGCTGCAAAACTTAAGGCAAATGGAAGAATATTTTGAATCAAAGAAGCAAAGATATATCCAAGGATGGCTGAAGGAATTTCAATAATCCCTGAAAATTGTCCGTACATCATAGATATGAATTTACTTTTTCCATATTGATGCATAGGGAGTGCAATGGCAGTCCCTTCAGGAAAATTCTGAATACCTATTCCAATAGAAAGAACCAATGCTGGAATAAACTGTTGATGCGCACTGGCAAAAGCGACGCCAACAGCCAAGCCTTCAGGAATATTGTGCAATGTCATAGCAAGCATTAATAATTGATTCTTAGAAAAACGTGATTGAACACCTTCTATTTCACCTGATATCATATGTTTATGTGGCAAGAAATGATCACATAAAGCTAAAAATGCAACACCACATAAAAAACCAAATGGAATAATCATAAGATACCATTTATTCATATTTTCTAAAAGGTTCATTGCAGGTAAAATTAAGGAAAAAAATGAAGCAGCAATCATAATACCCGCACTGCTTCCTAAAGCAATAGAGACCAGATGTTTATTTTCTTTATTTGTGAAATAAACCAAAGAAGCACCTAAAAAGGTAGAAAACCAATTAAAAATAATAGCTCCGATAAAAATAAGAACAGGCATTTCTTGTAATATTGATAACACATTTTCACCTCATTATAGAGTATGAAAAAGACAGTTTTGTGTGACAAAAAAAGCTATGCAGGGCATAGCTTAGTATTGGATGTCTTCATATAAAGTTTTAATTAAAATGGCTTTTGAAGATGGTTGTTGTTTTTTGAAATCAAATGTTTTCATTAAGCTATATTCAACAACATCATATTTTTCAACCATTTCATCATAAATATAATCAGATTGTCTAAAGAATAAATGATCATCACTATCATTATCTTGATCGATACTACCAAATTCTTTATCTTTGTTGTAATAAACAACTTTTCCTTCAAAACGATCAATATATTCATCAAGATGTTCCATTAACTGATTATATAAGCGATCATATAAAGAGCTGCTATCCGTATCTTGATATTGTTCAGAAATTGAATTTTGAGAAACATCTTTTTGATTTTCAGCTTTAAGCTGATAAACAAAAGCATTTGCTAAATCAATTACTTCCTGATTTTGACCAGTTTTCACCATATCTAAAATCATTTCATATAATCCCAATTCATCAAGATTATATCCAGCTTTAAAGAATTTATAAACAAGATTTGTATAAGCTTCTTTCACTTTACCAGTATTCATATATAAATCATAAAGCACTTGGAATGAATCAACGTTTGGAATCTTGTTTCCTAATGATAAGAATTCATTTTCAGCTTCTTCATATCTTTTTAAATGTACAAGTGAAGATGCACGATAGTATTTAACCCAATTTAAATTGTTATAATGCCATTTAATAGGTTGTGTAAAAGCCATGTTTGCATATTCTACACAAGATTTATAATCTTCCATTTCATAAGAACATCTCACTTTTAAACGATACCATTTTTCTTTCTTTGATTCATATTCTTTACCTGCACTATTAACAAAAGGCTCAATGCTAAGTGTCTGAACATCAAGTTTATCTAAAAGTTCAGATAATTTTTGATAACGAACAGGTTTTTGATTCATGACATACTTCATAGCTTTATTGATTGTCGCTTCTAAAGGAGAATATTTTTCTTGTTTACATAAGTTTGTGATTTCATCAACAATAGAGAAAAATAAATCTTCTTTTTCTTTGATTTTATCGTCATCAATATTAATGTATTTATTATAAAGTGCATAACCATAATGATTAATAAAACCACTTAATCCTTCTCCAACTTGCAAGAAAGTCTTACCTACTTCAATTGCATCATCAGTACGACCTTGATTTTTCAATTCTTTTACATAATCCATAGCTTGAAAATCATTAAATGAGCTTGGATCTTCTTCAAAACGTTTATCATAATTTGTTAAATCTTTTGGTTCACGTTTTTCCACGATTCATCACCTCGATTATTATTATATCAATTTCATAACTTCTTGTGAAGAATAAAGATTTATTTTTCAAAATCAATCATAAAAATGAACCTTTGTTATGAGGATGTCCAAATAACAAGGTTCATTTGAATCTGATGTTTTTTATTCGACAGTTACAGATTTTGCAAGATTACGTGGTTTATCAACATCACAACCTTTAATGCATGCTGTGTAGTAGGCAATAAGCTGTAAAGGAACAGCAACCAATATTGTCTGAAGAGTAGGGTCAATATCAGGAAGTTCATATACGTTTTGAACATTTTTCACTTCCATATTTTGAGTTGTCAGTAATATAACACGTGCTCCTCTGGCCATTGTTTCTTGAATATTGCTGATTGTTTTTTGTGCAATATGTGGTTGAGTAGCTACTGCAATAACAACAGAATCGTTTTCTATTAAAGCAATAGGACCATGTTTTAATTCACCGGCTACATAAGCATCAGCATGGACATATGACACTTCTTTTAATTTTAAAGCACCTTCTAAGACACTGGCATAATCTAAATTTCTACCAATAAAGTAGGCATCATGTTGATTTTCCAACATTTTTGCATACTGGGCAAAAAGATTTTCATCCTTTAAAATAGTATCTACATGTTGAGGAATAGACATTAATTGTTGAATAACTTCTTTGTTGATGTCCTTGCCAAGCTGTTGAGCAATATAATAAGCTAACAGAATCAATAAAACCAATTGTGTTGTATAAGCCTTCGTTGATGCTACCGCAATCTCAGGACCTGCACATGTATATAAAACATAGTCACTATCACGAGAAATTGTACTTCCTAATACATTTGCAATAGCAATTGTTGTTGCCTTTTTTTCTTTTGCCAGACGTAAAGCGGCTAAAGTATCGGCTGTTTCTCCAGATTGAGAAACAAAGATTGCTAAAGTCTTTTCATCTACAAAAGGATCATCATAACGAAATTCACTGGCAACTTCGCTTAAAACAGGAATGTCTAATACTTTTTTAAGAATATGAGCACCACACATAGATGCATGATAAGCTGTTCCACAAGCAACCAGATAGATTTTATTAAACTGAGAAAAATCAATATCTTTTAATTCATCTAAAATAATGTGATTGTGATTGATACGACCTCTTAATGTTTCAGCAATGACATGAGGCTGTTCATGAATTTCTTTCAACATAAAAGTATCATAACCATCTTTTTTAGCTGCTTCTAAATCATAAGGAATAGTTGTTGTTTGTTTTTCAATCGGATGTCCGTGTTGATCATAAAATGAAATATGATCAGTTGATAAAACAGCCATTTCATAATCTTCTAAAAAATAAACTTCTTTTGTATATTCTAATAAGGCTGGGATATCACTAGCACCAACATAACCATCTTTTGTTTTCCCAATAATTAAAGGGCTGTCCTTTTTTGCAACAATGATGTGTTCTGGTTCTAATGTTGAAAGAATACACAAAGCATAGCTTCCTTTGATTTGAGCCAATACTTTTTGTGTTGCTTCTAATAGATTGCCATCATAAAGACTATCAAGAAGTTGAACAACAACTTCACTATCTGTATCAGATTGAAACTGATATCCTTTTTTTAATAATTCATCTTTTAATTCACGATAATTTTCAATAATCCCATTATGCACTAAAGCAATTGTTTCATCCTGATTGGTATGAGGATGAGAATTAAGATTAGAAGGAACACCATGAGTTGCCCATCTTGTATGTCCAATCCCCACATGTCCACTTAGATGCTGATTTTTTAGTTTGTTTTCTAAATTTTCTAATCGTCCTTTACATTTGACAGTGATAAGCTGATTGTTTTCAAGTGTTGTGACACCTGCACTGTCATAACCACGATACTCCAATTTAGATAAACCTTGCATTAAAAAAGGCAAAGCTTCACCTTTTCCACAATAAGCAGTAATTCCACACATAAAAAATTTCCTCCATCAATTTCATTTTTTATTATTGAATGAAGTGATGCCTAATGATATTTGTTTAATGATCACTCATTAGTTTTGCTCATTGTTCAGGTAGCATCATACCTCCAGATCATCCGCCGAATCTTTCGATAAATCTGGTCCTCGTCAACTTTATATGTATAAAGTCCTGGCGCTTTTCTTTTGTAACTTCATCAATAATAGATATTATTATACATGAAACATCATCGAATAGTTTTCATATTTTAAAAATGTTTCCATTATAATATATGAAATATAAAAATTTGATGTGAAATAAAAAAAGTTTGTTTAAAAAAAAGAAAAATGAGAAAAATATGCGTATATATATAATAGGAGGGTTATTATGAGTATACGTAATAATTTACTGGAAATGAATAAATCATTAAAAAAACTAGAAGAATCCGGTGTTTATGATGTAGAAAAATATAGCTATGCATTATTACATCAGACCAGTCAGTTAGAGTATTTTTACTGTCATTTGGTTAAGGATGGCGACTGTAATCAGACGTTCTATCATGTACATAAAAGACCACATATTCATGAATTGGCATATTTCAATATTGGACGAGGCTTCCCTAAAGAACTTATGGATGGACATTGGTGCTATGTTTTAAAAGATATGGGATATAAAATGCTTGTTGTTCCATGTACATCTATCAAAAAAGATTCAACCCCTGCTAATCCTATATTTGAAAAGGATATTAAAATAAAAACAGATACACATATAACACATTGTCGTATTCAATTGAGTGATATTCGTTCCGTTGATATCCAAAGATTAGATTTAAGAAAATCTTTTTATCAGGTATTAACATCAAGAGAAGACATTATCGAATTTATTGAAAAAAATTTGTTTGATAAGTAATTTTGATTCATGTATCATAGGAATATATGGAGGGGATTTGATGGAGGAATTTTTAAGAGGCTGTAGAAGATCTCTGCCGATTGCTTTGGGGTATTTTCCAGTTTCTTTTTCTTTTGGGGTTTTTGTTGCTTCAAGTGGTTTACCATTTGGTTTAGCAACATTGATTTCATTGACTAATTTAACATCATCGGGGCAATTTGCAGGAGTATCTTTGATGCTGGCTCAAGCTTCGTATATGGAAACTGCATTAACATTATTGATGATTAATGCAAGATATTTTTTAATGTCTTTATCTTTAAGTCAAAAGATTGATCAAAAGATGTCAACGCTGGAAAGAATGGTGATTTCTTTTGGAATTACTGATGAAACATTTAGTTTGGCATCTTTAGAACATGGAACATTATCTTTTTCTTTTATGGCAGGATTTATTTTGGTACCTATTATTGGATGGACGAGTGGTACACTTGTTGGTGAAACGCTGACAAATATTTTGCCACCTGTTTTACAAGATGCAATGGGGCTGGCTTTATATGGCATGTTTTTAGCGATTATTGTTCCAGCATCTGCCAAATCACGTGCTATATTAGAAGTTGTAGTCATAGCAGCAATTCTTTCAACAATCATGTATGAAGTGCCTTTGTTTCAAGGATTATCTAGTGGATTTCAATTGATTGTGGCTACAATACTGGGAGCTTTCTATGGGGCTTTACGTTACCCTATTGAGGAGAATGTCTAATGTCAAGCTATTTATTACTGACTGTTTTTGTGATGGCCGTTATGACTTATTTGCCAAGAATGTTGCCACTGACGTTTTTTAAAAAAGAAATCCACTCACGTTTTATACGTTCGCTTTTATATTATGTGCCTTATGCTGTTTTATCGGCATTGACATTTCCAAGCATTCTATATGCAACTGGACATATGGGCAGTGCTTTGGTTGGAGGACTGGCGGGTATTTACTTCGCTTATCGTCAAAAAGGCCTGGTTTTTGTTGCCTGTGTGACCGTTATATGCAGTTTCATTGCGCACATACTGATTCCATTTTAGATGGAATTTTTTTATTGATTCATGATATTTTATGGTGATGAAAAATAAGGAAGATGTTTTAAGACGGGATGATGACCTGTCTTTTTTGATATGTAAAAGGAGGTGATGTGTACGAAAACGATTATGTTTAGCTAAAAAGGAGGGAAAAAAGATGGATAAACATAAGCATTTTATAAAATTAAAGAAAGTCATACTTTTGATGTTGTCGTGTATTTTTATGTTGAACATAGGTGAAGTTTATGGAGCTTCATATGAGATGAATACTTATAATTATCTGGCAGGTGTCACCACAAAAGCTGGATCCAAACTAAATGATGGAACTGTTTTGGAGGCCAGTTCATATGATGAAGGTGTGACGGTTCTTCTGACGACAAATGGACAGTATTTTTATTGTCTAGAGAATGGAAAGGCTGTTCATGATGGAACACAGTATACGCCTACTGACACAATTGAGCTTATTGAAGAAGCTCAAAAGAACAAATATTTAAGTTCGTCAGAAAAGGAAAAGCTTATTAGTCGAGTGCTAAGTCTAGCACCAACAAAGATCAATGTTTCATATCATACAAATGGATCATTAAAAGCAGTGAATGGAAATGCCTATCAGTGGTATGCAGCACAAATTATTGTATGGGAAATCATGGTTGGTGAAAGAAATGCAGATGGTAGTTATCGAGGTGTGACAACCAGTGGTGCGACTTCTGTTTATAATTCTTTGAATTGGTCTAACTCTACGACAAAGTCCAATGTCAAAACATACTATGATTCTTATAGTCAGATTTTAAAGACATGGGGGCAGATTCCTAGTTTTGCATCAAAGAGTGAAAATCTTGCGAAAACATATGAAATGACTGCATTTGATGGCAATCATTATTATATGGAAATGAATGATCAAAATCAGGTTCTTGAAAGATATGATTTTAAGGCCAACGGGCTTTCGTTTGTTAAAAATGGGAATGTTTTAAAAGTCACAGCGAATGCTTCATTTGATGATACGAAAACAGTATCTGGAATCAATAGTCTTGATCTCAATAAAAGACAGCTGCTTTGTTTAGACAGTTCTGAAAGATATCAGAAAGTCGCGATTGCAGGAGAATTGGATGAAGCTATGCCAAGTGCTTTCTTTAAGATTAAGATTGGAGCATCTGCTTTAAAGATTACTAAAAAAGATAATAAGGGTAATAATATTGCTGATGTACAGTTTCAAATTTCTTATCATGCAGACATGAGTCAAAGTCTAGGTACATATACAACTGGAAAAGATGGAACAGTTACGATTGACAAACTGCAACCAACAACCATTTATATACAGGAAATCAAGGTTCCAGATCATCTTGTCTTGGATTCAACAGTCCATTCAGTAGAGTTAAAAGCTGGTCAAACAGCTTCGTTTACGCAAACGAATAACTGGAAACAGGGTTATATTCAGGTTGTGAAAAAGGACAAAAAAACAGGTGAAGTTGTCAAAAAAATAAGTACAAAGTTTGAGGTCTTAAGTGGAAATCAGGTAGTTGCGACAATATCTACAAATAGTGAAGGTGTTGCTAAAACAGGATTACTTGATTATGGAACATATACGATTCGTGAAAAAGAAGCACCACAGAACTATGTCATTGCGACACTTGAAAAGAATCAGAGCGTGACTGAAAATGGTAAGACTTATGCCATTGAAATCTATAATGAACCAGTTCTAGGGAAAATTGAATTAGAGAAACAGGATAAAGAAACTGGGAATATCTCTCAAGGTGATGCAACCTTAAAAGAGGCTGAATATGTTTTAAAAGCCAATCAAGATATATTGAATCCATCTGATGGAACTGTGCTTTATAAGAAAGATGAAATCATCTCTCAAAAGACAGTTGGAAATGGTGTCTGGGGTGATACAGGAACAAAGAAAACAAATGATCAGGCAAAAATTTCATGGTCTAATTTACCGATGGGTGTCTATCGAGTAGAAGAAACAAGGCCAAGTGTTGGATATTTATTAGATGGGCTTCAGATAGTGACATTGACATCTTCAAATTCGAATCAGCAGGTTGTCACACAAAGTGTTGTTTCTAAAGAACAAGTCATTAAAGGAAAACTTGAAGTTGCCAAAATGGGAACTGATGGATCAAGTGGCATTACACAAGGATTGGCAGGTGTAGAATTTACTATCAAGCTTTACTCAGATGTTCAAAAGAATGGATGGGATCAGGCAAGAACTTATGATGTTCTTGTGACAGATTCAACGGGACGAGATACATCTATTGATCTGCCTTATGGTATTTATCAAATAAAGGAAACAAAAACACCAGAAAATTATTATCCTGCTGGTGATTTTTTTATTACCATTAATGAAGATCAGGAAATTGAATATAGAATGGTCAACAACGCACCATTTCAGGCATGGTTAAAAATTGTGAAAAGAGATAAAGATGGACAGAAAGTGGCTTTATCTCATGCGACATTTAAGTTAAAAGATAGCGAAGGAAATGATGTCAAACAAAAAGTTGGCATGGTTTATAAAGATGAATGGGCAACAGATGAAAATGGATATGTTGTGCTGGATGATATGGTCAAATCAGGAACATATACAATCGAAGAATTGAGAAATCCTGAAGGATTCCTTATTGGAGATGATATTCAAGTGAATATTACAGCAGATAATGATGAAATCTATTTTGATGAGGACAATCAACCTGTCATTGAAGTTTCATTTATCAATGAAAAACCAACAGGACATTTGCTTCTTCATAAAGAATTTGAAAGAGAGGAAGATACAGCTGTTGGAGGAGCACAGTTTAAAGTCACTGCTGATAGTGATATTATAGATCCAGCAACAGGAAAGATGATTTACAAAAAAGGTGATCCTGTCATTATGGGGAATTCAACTGATGGTATTTATATGATTAATGAAAGTGGAAAACTGGAATTAAAAGATTTACCACTTGGAACAACGGGTGCCAGATACAAGGTTGAAGAGATTTCAACGATAGATGGATATGTTCTTTTGGATGAACCAGTCATTTTTGAATTTGATATCAAAGACAATACGACAAAAGAATATATAGTGGAAAAGACAATAAAGAATAAGCTAACAGAAACATATTTCTCTAAACAGGATTTAAACGGAACAGAACTCAAAGGTGGAGAATATTCTGTCATTGATGCTAAAAGTGGAGAAATTATTGATCAATGGACAAGTGATGGAAGAGGTCATCTCGTTAAAGGACTTGTCATTGGAAAGGATTATATCTATCGTGAAGATTTGACACCCCTTGGATATACTTATGCCAAAGATGTGAAGTTTACAATGTCAAAAAACAAACAGACAATTGTCATGAAAGATACACAGGTGGATGTCAATAAATTAGATGCAGATGGTAACGCTGTTCAAGGAGCGACTCTTCAGATTGTCAGTGATAAGACCAAAAATATTGTTGACCAATGGGTAACTGACGGAAGTGTTCATCACGCTGAAGGACTTATTGTTGGTCAAACATATATCCTTCGAGAAATCAAAACACCAGATGGATTTGCGATGGCTAATGAAATACAGTTTACTGTGAAAGAGAATGAGAATATGAATTTATCTATGATAGATAAGAAAGTCATTTTCTCAAAAGAGGATGCAGGTGGACAGGAAATTGAAGGTGCATCTATGCAGGTCATTGATAAAGAAACAGAAGAAATTGTTGATGAATGGATTTCTACAAAGGATAGTCATACTATAAATAATCTTATAGTAGGTAAGACTTATATTCTTCATGAAGATTTAGCACCAATTGGCAAGAATCTGGCGCAGGATATTGAGTTTACTGTCACTGATGATCAACAGAATCAGCATATCACAATGATTGATACAACAGTTGGTATTCAAAAGAAAGATGAATTAGGAAATAATGTCAAAGGTGCGACATTACAGATTGTGTCTAATAAAACAAAAAACATCATTGATCAATGGACAACAGATGGATCAGTTCATTATGCGCAAGGATTGAAGGTAGGGGAAACTTATACAATTGTTGAAGTCAAAACACCAGAGGGATATGAAACATCTCCGTCCGTGACTTTGACTGTTGATGGAAAACAGGATATGTCACTGACAATGACAGATCATCGTATTATCACTGATATTTTGATCAATAAGGTTGATAGTCAAACACATAAGAACATTGTTCATAATGATTTTGAGTTTACAATTTATTTAGATGAAAAATGTCAAAAGCCATTCAAAACATTAAAGGCTGATACAACAAAAGGGATTGTCACTTTTGAAAATTTAGAGTATGGTCAAACAGTTTATGTCAAAGAAACAAAAGCGCCAAAGGGTTATCAGTTATCTGATGAAGTTGTTAAGATTGTCGTTGATGACCAGCTTGAAGGAATTGGAAAGGTGCATAGTTTTCAGTATGAAAATGAAAAGATTCCAGTTGTCGTTGTGAAAACAGGAGATACGACGCACATGTTTTATTATCTGATATTAGCTGGAGGATGTTTGATTTTCATTATAAAGCTTTGTAGAACTCAAAAAGAAACAGATAGGTAAAGAAAAAGATGCAGGGATTTTGATCCATGCATCTTCTTTTCTTTTATATTGTTTTTTTATTTTATAGATTTAATAAACGTTTTGTATCTCTGGCAATCACAAGTTCTTCATTTGTAGGAATGACATAAACTTTGATTTTTGATTCAGGTTTAGAAATTAAACGTTCACCTTCACCATTTTCATTAGCATCATCATCAATAACAATACCTAATGCTTCACTTACTAATGATAGAATTTCTTTTCTAGCATAAGCAGAGTTTTCTCCAATACCAGCTGTAAAGGCAATTGCATCACATCCACCTAAAGCAATAAAATATCTACCAATGTATGCAATAACTCTTCTAAAGAAAATGTCAATAGCTAACTTAGCTCTTTCGTTTCCTTCATTAGCAGCATTTAATACATCTCTAAAGTCACTTGATACACCTGATACACCAAGTAATCCAGATTCTTTATTTAACATATGAATGACATCTTTCATATCCATACCAACTTGTTCAATCAAGTAATCAATGATAGAAGGATCCAAATCTCCACTACGAGTTCCCATCATAATTCCAGCTAATGGTGTAAATCCCATAGATGTATTAATAGATTTTCCATCTTTGACAGCTGTTAAAGAACCACCAGCTCCTAAGTGAGCAACAATGATTTTAGAATGTTCAGGGTTACCTAGTTTTTCAATAACTTTCTGTGATACATAATAATGTGAAGTCCCATGTGCACCATATTTTCTCACTTTATAATCAGTATAGAAACGATATGGAATTGGGTAAATATAACATCTTGGTTCAAGTGTCTGATGGAAAGCAGTATCAAATACAGCAACAGCACCAGCATTTGGAATAGCTTCCTTAAAAGCATAATATCCTGTTAAGTGAGCAGGGTTATGTAAAGGTGCTAATGATTTTAATTCATCAATCTTGCTGACAACGTCTTCATCGATAATAGCAGATTCTTTAAAATAAGAACCTCCTTGTACAACTCTATGTCCTACACCTTTAATGTCTTCCAATGAAGACACGATATTTTTTTCTAATAATGTATCTAATAATAAATGAACAGCTTCTTTATGTGTTGGAATAGGTAAAGTACGAACATCTTTTTCACCATTGAATTTAATTGTAAAAATAGAATCTTCTAAACCAATTCTTTCAATAACACCAGAAGTAATGACTGTTTCATCATCCATCTCAAATAATTGAAATTTGAGTGATGAACTACCAGCATTCACTGCAATAATTTTTGCCATTTTTCTTATCCTCCCTTAATTCCCTTTTATTATAGCATTTATTTATAAAAAAACTAGGAAAAAATGTTTTGTAAAAAATATTTGTATTTTTTCTAAAAAAGAATATAATAGATATGAGCCAGGGGCGCATTTGCTGAGAAAGGTTTTCACCTTGTCCCTTATGATCTGAACTGGGTAATGCCAGCGTAGAGAGTGCAAATAATGATTTTTGTGACTTTTTTACGTGGGTAGAAAAGTCTTTTTTATTTGTTGGCTTCAATGAAAGGGGATCGAATTATGAAAAAAATTTTAAAAGTTGATTTCACAGTCAAAAGTATGTGTCAGCTTGCAATGTTTATGGCTATTACACTGATTTTGAGCTATGTGAATGAAATTATTCCTTCTTTACCACAGGGAGGAACAATCTCTGTTGATGTCATTGCCATCATGTTATGTGGTTATTTAATGGGAGCTGGATATGGTGTCATTTGTGGAATAGGGGTATCTATTTTACAGTTTGTCTTAGGTTTAGCAACTTACTATGGACCATGGTCAGTTTTACTTGATTATGTATTACCACTTGCAGTATGTGGATTAACACCTTTGATGAAAACACAAAAAATTGGAAACCTTCCTATTTGCTGGGGTATTGTTTTTGTCATGTTTTTAAAATACTTATCTCATTTTGCTTCAGGCGCTTTCTTGTTTGCAAGTTATGCACCAGAAGGTATGAATCCAATTGTTTATTCATTAGGATATAATATTATCTATGTTGCACCAACACTTATATTATGTATGATTGTTGTTCCATTGTTATATCCTCGTTTAAAAAGAGCGTTTATGTAATCTCTCAGTATTGAGAGATTTTTTTACTATATAGAAAATAGTAAATTTGCTTTAAAAAAGAGTATAACTTGTGTATAATATTTCTGTTATAGAAAGAGGTTATTGATTATGAATAAGACATTTGTTGGTCAAAATATCCTTATTCATTGTTATAAACATGATGGAAGCATTCATCGCTGTTGGGATAAAGGACTTGTTTTAGAAGAAACACCATATCATTTTATTGTGGTGAATAATAGAACGCTTGTTACGGAATCAGATGGACGTAAATGGTATACAAGAGAACCAGCTATTTGTTATTTCCCTAAGCGAAAATGGTATAATGTCATTTGTATGATTCGTAAAACAGGGGTGCATTTTTATTGTAATATTGCATCACCAACATTGTATGATGGAGAAGCTTTAAAATACATTGATTATGATTTAGATTTAAAGGTTTTTCCAGATTATAAATATAAAATATTAGATGAAGAAGAATACCAGCAACATAAAATGATGATGAATTATGGTCAAGAACTAGATGAGATATTATATCAGCAGCTAGATCAGCTGATTGAGATGGCTATGAATATGGCAGGACCTTTTAGACCTGGTTTTGCACAACATTGGTATCATTATTATCAAAGTGGAAATTATAAAAAAAGGAGAGATCATCGTGGATTTTCAAAATGAACAAGATATGATTGATTTTGGAGAAGAACTTGCTAAACACTTATTTCCTAATGCTGTGATTACATTAGAAGGAAATTTAGGTGTTGGTAAAACAACATTTACAAAAGGAATTGGAAAAGGTCTAGGTGTTAAAAAGATTATTAATTCACCAACTTTTACGATTGTGAAGGAATATCAGGGAAGATGGCCTTTATATCATTTTGATGCTTATCGTTTAGAAGGTGAAAATGAAGAATTAGGATTTGAAGAAATGTTTGAAAATGATGGTGTTTGTGTTATTGAATGGCCAATGTATATTCAAGATATATTACCTCAAGAAAGATTAGAAATACATATGACAAAAAATAGTGATCAGACACGTCGAATGACATTTGTACCTTATGGAGAAAAATATCAGCAATTATTGGAGGAGATGAAAATATGTTACAGCTTATAATGGATACATCGAATCAATATTTAATGGTTGCTTTATATGAAGATGATCAATGCTTGTCATCTCTTCAGGAAATGGGGTCTAAACGTCAATCAGAAAATGCAATTCCCTATCTTCAAAAATTATTAGAAAAACATCAAAAGGAATTACTGGATATTGATGAAATGGTCATTACATTAGGACCTGGTTCTTATACGGGAGAAAGAGTTGCTTTAACAATAGCAAAAACATTAAGTGTTATTTCTTCAGTACATATCAAAGCTATTTCTTCTTTAGCAGCTTATGCAGGTTTACAAAAATGTGTATCTGTGATTGATGCACGTAGTCAAAAAGTTTTTGTCTGTGCCTATGAAAATGGACAGGCAGTTATTCCAGAACAAATGATAGATATTCAACAGTTTCCACAATTTATGCAAGATTATAGTGATTTTCAAGTTGTTGGACAAAATGAAGTTGTGGGGTATGAACCTAATACGGTTGATTTGGCTAAAAATTTACATGAATTAGCCAAGCAGACATCAATAGTGCAAAATGTTGATGCTTTAGTACCACGTTATCTTAAAGATGTTGAGGCTAAAAAAATATGCTTATAGAAGCTTTACAGTCAAAAGAAATTGAGACGCTCGTGCAGTTAGAACACACTTTAATGACATCACCTTGGTCAAAAGAAGATTTTGAATACGAATTGTTAGAAAATCCATTTGCACATATTTTTGTTTTAAAAAAAGAAATGGAAATCATTGGATATGTTGATCTTTGGGTGATGTATGAGCAGGCACAAATTGCATCCATTGGGATAAAAAAAGAAGAACAATCTCAAGGTTATGGACAAAAGCTTTTAGAATTTGCTTTATCTTATGCCAGGGATGCAGGTGTAAACACGATGAGTTTAGAAGTACGAAAATCTAATCAAAAAGCGATTGCGCTTTATCAAAAAAATGGATTTGATATTCAATCCATACGTCGAGATTATTATCAGGATAATCATGAAGATGCTTATTTAATGACAAAAGAAATGGAGGGAAAAGCATGAGTCTTATTTTAGCTATTGAATCAAGTTGCGATGAAATGGCAGTGGCGATTTTAAAGGATAAACGTGAACTCTTATGCAATGTTGTCGCATCACAAATTGATACACATCGTATGTTTGGTGGAGTTGTTCCAGAAATTGCCAGTCGTATGCACGTAGAATGTGTATCGACTGTCTTAAAGACAGCCTTAAATGAAGCCCAAATCAATATGCAGGATATAGATGCCATTGCCGTTACCAAAGGGCCTGGACTGGTAGGATCTTTACATGTTGGGATGCAGGCTGCCAAAACATTGGCATTAGCTTATCATAAACCATTAATTGGTGTTCATCATATTGCTGGACATATTTATGCTAATGAACTTGTCGAAGACATTCAATATCCATGTTTGTGTCTGGTTGTCAGTGGTGGGCATAGTGAACTCGTTTATATGAAACATGAATTTTCATTTGAAGTCATTGGTCAGACTTTAGATGATGCGATTGGAGAAGCTTACGATAAGGTTGGACGTGTATTACATTTGCCTTATCCAGGAGGACCAGTTATTGATCATATGGCCAAAGAAGGAAAACATACTTATGCTTTGCCATTACCCATGAATGATGAAAGCTATAATTTTTCTTTTAGTGGTTTAAAATCAGCAGTGATTAATCTTTGTCATAATGCATCACAGCGTGGTGAAGAGATTATTCCTCAAGATTTAGCATGTTCTTTTCAGGAAGTTGCTGTTGATGTTCTGGCTTCTAAAACAATCAAAGCGGCTCAGGATTATCATGTTAAACAGATTATCGTGGCTGGGGGAGTCAGTGCAAATCAGGGATTAAGACAAGCGTTGACAAAGCGTAGTGAGATACCTGTTTTATTTCCACCAATGCGTTATTGCACAGATAATGCAGCTATGATTGCTTCGGCAGCACGTGTGATGTTTGAACATCAGAAATTTTCATCACTTGACTTAATGGTCAAACCGTCATATGATTTAGAAGAGGAAAGTCTTGGTGAATCTTAATGGAAAAAAAACAGCATAAAATTTCAAAAGCAACAATGTCACGTTTTCCCGTTTATTTAAAGGCATTGCGTAATATGCAACATGAAGGGCAAAACAACTTTTTATCAAGTGAATTATCTGAAGCAACAGGAATCTTGGATACAACCATTCGTCGTGATTTTAGTTTTTTGACACACAAAGAAACATTAGGTAAACGTGGTATCGGATATGATACAAAGGAAATTATTAATATTCTTAATAATGTTCTTGGTTTAGGGTTAGATGAATCTATTATTTTGATTGGCGTTGGTAACTTAGGAAGTGCCATCTTAAAATATAATCGCTGGCAATATACAGTTGGAAAAATTGTGTGTGGTTATGATTTGGATCAAAATAAAGTTGGAGAACGCTTTGGTGTTAAACTTTATCATATTGATGATTTAGAAAAAACATTTCCTCAAGGCTGCAAGATTGCGATATTGGCTATTAGTGAAAATGTTCAGGAAACAGTCGATCGTTTAATGGATTTAGGCATTAAAGGAATTGTAGATTTTACGCATACACATTTTACAGTTCATAGTGATGTTGTTGTACAGACAGTCGATGTTGTTGTGGCTATTCAGGAATTGATTTTAAAAATGCATGTCAATGATGAATAAAGTATTGAAATTTTGTGAGAAAGATGTTAATAATAGATGTACAGGTAATGATTTGAGAACGTATTATAGTGAAGTTTGATAGCGACTTTTGGATGGTGTAAGCAAAAGAAACTGTTATAATATGGAACACTCAATGAACCGGATAGGAGAAATGTAAGTAGACTATCCCGCTAAACAGCGTTATGGTAAGAGAGCATATTCATGATGAATATGAATGAGGATGGTACCGCGATATTATAGTCGTTCCTTTTAGGAACGGCTTTTTTTATAAAAAGGAGGAGAGAGTCATGTTTGAATTTATGACAGTCAGAGAATTGTATGAAATGGTTTTATCTGGGGAAGATTTTGAAACTGAAGGTTTAGAATATGTTGAATTAGATGGATGGGTACG
Source organism: Massilimicrobiota sp. An80 (assembly GCF_002159255.1). Taxonomy (NCBI): domain Bacteria; kingdom Bacillati; phylum Bacillota; class Erysipelotrichia; order Erysipelotrichales; family Erysipelotrichaceae; genus Massiliimicrobium; species Massilimicrobiota sp. An80. The sequence goes on along the minus strand of NZ_NFHI01000007.1, from coordinate 36,418 downwards.
TACAAATCGTGATAATGGAAAAGTTGGTTTTATAGCTTTAAACGATGGAACATATTTTAGAAACTGCCAGATTGTATATTTACAGGAAACTTTATCAAATTATGATGATATCAAACATATCAGTACGGGAAGTGCTATTCGTGTTTTAGGAAAATTAAAACTCACACCTGAAGCTAAGCAACCTTTTGAAATTGAAGCAACACAAGTTGTTGTAGAAGGTGCATGTGATGAAGATTTTCCACTTCAAAAGAAAAGACATTCTTTTGAATATATGAGAGAAATTCCTCATCTTCGTCCACGTGCCAATACATTTTACGCTATTTTTAGATTAAGAAGTGTTTTATCAATGGCTATTCATGAATTTTTCCAGTCACAAGGTTTTGTTTATGTGCATACACCAATTATTACAAGTAATGATGGTGAAGGTGCTGGAGAAATGTTTAGAGCAACAACCATTGATAATACTGAATTTGATAAAGATTTCTTTGGTAAAGAAGCATTTTTAACCGTAACAGGACAATTACATGTCGAAGCATTCTGTATGGCTTTTAGAGATGTTTATACATTTGGACCAGCTTTTAGAGCTGAAAATTCAAATACATCACGTCATGCCAGTGAATTCTGGATGATTGAACCAGAAATTGCTTTTGCTGATCTAGAAGATGATATGGATTTAATTGAAGATATGGTGAAATACTGTATTGACTATGTTTTAGAAAATGCACCTGAAGAAATGAAATTCTTTGAACAGATGATTGATAAAGAATGTATTCAAAGAATTACTCATGTCAGAAATAGTGAATTTAAACGTATGACATATACAGAAGCTATTGATATTTTAAAACAGGCCGATGTTAAGTTTGAAAATAAAGTTGAATGGGGTATGGATCTCAATAGTGAACATGAACGCTATATCTGTGAAAACATTGTAGGTGGACCAGTGTTCTTAACAGATTATCCAAAAGAAATTAAAGCTTTCTATATGCGTTTAAATGATGATGGCAAGACTGTTGCAGCATGTGATTTGCTGGTGCCAGGAATTGGGGAATTAGTTGGTGGAAGTCAGCGTGAAGAAAGATATGAAGTTCTAGAAAAAATCATGGATGAAAAACAAATGTCTAAAGAAGGACTTCAATGGTATATGGATTTAAGAAGATTTGGTGGATGTAAACATGCTGGATTTGGACTAGGATTTGACCGTTTCTTAATGTATTTGACAGGTATGCAAAACATTAGAGATGTTGAACCATTCCCAAGAACACCAAGAAACTTAAAATTCTAAAAATATAACGGGATTCCCGTTATATTTTTTCATATTCAATTATTTCAATTTGTAGTATAATAAAATTATGAGGTGAAAAGACAGTGAATGAAATCTTCTTTATCAATACCTTTTTTAATATTATTTATCGTAATGAATCAGCATATATGCGTGATTTATTGATGTCATATGACTATATACAAAGTTTTGTTCAATGGCTTTGCCAACGCCATATTTCGTGTGATGTTTTATCTTCTATCACAAGGGATGATTATGCATTGTTGTCACGTTTTATGAAAGCTGAAGATGTGGATCATATTTTGCATAAGCCTTTTTCTAGTGAAATGGAAACAATGGCTCAAACATATCAGGAAGCGATTCACATTGTTTATGTGCCTGGATTTGATGAATCTTCTTTTCAAATGACATCTTTTCCTGAATACGAGAATATTTATTTCTATGCTATTTCAGAACATTTTCAACGTGATAATTTATCTTTCTTTGATCCTTTTCCAGCCTTTTTCTGTGCTTTAAATCATGCTGATATGTGGCCAGGATGTTTAATTTTTAAAGGACAACAGGCGGTATTTGCGCCGATACATAATCAAAAAGATTTCTTGCAGTTAACATCCTATATTGAAAATCAAGTTTGCTTATTTGATGTTTATAATCAGTATCAGGATGATGCCTATTTCATTCAATTGAGTGATTTGCATCTCGGTAAAGATAAACGTCAAAAGGGGCTGGAGCGTCTTTATGCTTCATTGGATGAACTGATTCCAAGATTACCTTCTTTATGGGCAGTTAATATTTTGATAACAGGTGATTTGATGGAATCTCCTAATCGTAAAAATATGTATTTAGCCAATGATTTTATGAATAGTCTTAAAAAGCGTTATAAGGCGAATGTGACTTTTATTTTAGGAAATCATGATGTGATTGTTCATGGCTTTAATTTTGCTAGAAATCAAAAAAGTAAAGTAATTGCTTATCTGCTTGGTGAAAATGTTAAAGTTTTAGAACAGGAAAAAATCGTTATTATTAAAATGGATACAACAAGTGAAGGAAACTTAGCAAGAGGAAAAGTAGGAAAAAGACAACTTGATGAAATAGATGATGAATTGTCAGCTATTGATCATTTAGAAGAATATACATTATTAGTGATGTTGCATCACCATGTTTATCCCATTAATAAAGCAGAGTTTATTAAAACCAAATGGCATGAAAAAACATTTATCAATCGTATTATAGAAACTTCAAAAGTTTTGGTTGATGCACCATTATTAATTGATTGGCTAAAAAAACGACATATTCATTATGTGTTTCATGGCCATAAGCATTTACCTTTTTTTAAAAAAGAAGATGATTGTTATTATATTGGAGCAGGAAGTGCTACGGGTGGCTTAAAAGAAAGTCGTAGCCGTTATATTTCCTATAATGTGATGAAATATAATATTCATGAACAGAAAATGAAAATCTGTATGATTTTTTATGATGATAAAGCTAAGGCTGAAAGACAAAGAGTAGAAGTTTATTTATTTGAGGGAGGAAATAATCATGAAATTAGTAGATCGCATGAAAGATGAAGAATTAGGAACAGCTATACTGTATAATTTTACAAAAGGGTATGGAAAACCTGTGCCATTAGAATTGTATGATGTTGTTTTACCACTTCTTTATCATGATTTTATAAGAGAACATGTTTTAACATATACGTCATTACAGGAGTGTATCTATCAATGTATACAAAATGAAAAACATTTTAAACAACATCTTTTAGAAAAAATTGAAGATGATAAAACAATGACATCTAAAGCTTTAGGTGTTGCGATGATTCAGCATATTTTAAAATTTGAAATTGTAGATACTGTGATGTGTGGGGTAGCTTTACCAACTGATATTTTAGATTTAAATGAAGCTATCTGGCTTGGAAAACTTTTCCAGGATGTTTCACTAGAAGATTTTATGACATTATTAAAACAGGAAGATACACATATTGTTGTTTTACAAAGTGCTTCTGTTGGAAAAGATGTTGATTTGTCAAAAATTGCTTCTTTAGGACAAGTGACCATGTATGAAGATACAAAACCTTCAGAAATTAAAGGTCGTATTTTAGGTGCTGATATTGTGATTACAAATAAAAATGAAATGACAAAGGAAGTGCTGGAAGGTTTAAAACATTTGAAATTAATCTGTTTATTTGCGACAGGAACGAATAATGTTGATTTAGAATATTGTCGTGATCATGGCATTAAGGTCGCTAATGTGAAAGATTATTCGACTAAGACAGTTGCTCAACATACGTTAGCTTTATTGATGCATTTGGTAGAGAAAAATGTGACATATGATCATTTTGTTAAATCAAAAGCATATTGTCAAAGTCAGTGTTTTAGTTATTTTGATGATGTTTTCCATGATGTTGCTTCTATGACTTGGGGGATTGTTGGATTAGGTCATATAGGTCGCCAAGTCGCAGGTATCGCAAAGGCTATGGGTGCTAAAGTTCAATATTATTCGACAAGTGGTCAAAATGCAACCAGCGATTATCAGCAGGTTGACTTTGATACTTTGTTAAAGACATCAGATATTATTAGTATTCATGCACCATTAAATGAAAAGACACATTATTTATTTAATGAAGAAGCTTTAAGAAAAATGAAACCAACGGCATATCTCATCAATGTTGGACGTGGTGGCATTATAGAAGAAAAAGCTTTAGTGAAAGTCTTGAATGAAGGACATTTAGTGGGAGTTGGCTTAGATGTCTTTGAACATGAACCATTATTAGAAGATGATGTGCTTTATTCTATTCAAGATATGAATAAGGTTATCTTCACACCACATATTGCCTGGGGTTCTATTGAAGCAAGACAAAGATGCGTAGATGAAGTTTATAAAAATATACTTGCCTTCTTAAAAGGAGAAGAAAGAAATATTGTCAATAATGAATAAATCGTGTATGATAGAAAAAAATAAAAAAAGAAGGAGGAGTCTACGTCAGTAGCAAAGCATGTACGGTCTTATGATCGGAATTAACGCCTGTGGACTAGAAATGAGGATGAAGCAGGAAAATTTTGTTATATGTAGCATGATGTTATGGAACAAATTATTATTGCAATCATTATTATTGCACTCGGTTTTTATGTATTTAAGTTTTATCCTTTTGAAAAAGGAAATGTCATGAAATTAGTGATAGCAGCTATTTTTATTATCTTAACAGCAATCTGTAAAAGATTGGCTATTATGATCCCATTGTTTGGAGCTGAAAGTCTTAAAATTGGATTTGAATATATTCCCTTGATGTTAGCGGGGTATTTCTTATCACCAAGTTATGCCTTTATTGTTGGTTTGTGTAGCGATGTGATTGGTTTGATTTTAGTACCTACAGGATTTCCATTCTTTGGATTTACCTTAGGAACAATTCTTGTCAGTGTCATTCCGTCATTGATTCATGAACATTCAAAAAATATCAGCCCACAAAATGTTTTACGCATTGTAATTGGACTGATTTTGGTTTTAGGTATTGGGGCTTCCATTTATATTGGACAGCTTGATTCAGTGAATATTTCTGAAACAGTGTATCATCTTCAATCACAAGATAAAATCACACTGATAAGTATTTGTCTGTTGTTATCATTAATATTTATGATAGTGATTGCATTTTTAAAACGTAAAATTAATGCACAGGAAGCCAAAACCTTTTCAACATGGGTTTTATGTGTTGTCCTTACGGAATTGGTTGTCACTTTATGTTTAACACCATTATGGTTAGATATGATGTATCAGATTCCTTGGACAATCTCACTATGTATAAGAGTTGTTAAGGAATGTGCAGTTTTACCAATTGAAATTTTTATCGGTTATATTCTGATTCCTATTTTAAATAGAATATGGGTACGTTTAGAAAAATGACAACAAGAATTAAGATTCTTGTTGTTTTTTGATTTCATGCCCATCTTCATCAACTTCAATCACTTCAAAAAAGTATTCAAAGATACGCGTTAAAAGTTTTTTCATGATTCATCATTTCCTTTCAAGAAGAGTATATGTACAACAAAAAAAATCATGTTTGAAAAGTCAAAAAATGTAAACACTATGTAAGAGGTGATGAAAAATGGATCGTAAAGAATATGATCAGTTGGCTGAATCTTTGAAACCAACTGGACATAAGATGAAAAATGCGTTTTATGCATTTTTGTATGGAGGTGTCATTGGTGCTATTGCACAAGGTGTTTTAGAGTTTTTTATGAATGTTTATCATGTTAAACAAGAAGATGCAACACCTATGATGATTATTACATTAGTTTTTATAAGCTGTTTGTTAACGGGATTAGGTATTTATGATAAATTGGCTCAAAAGGCAGGAGCAGGGACATTTATTCCCATTACTGGTTTTGCTAATAGTATGACATCATGTGCTTTAGATAGTCAAAGTGAAGGATTGATTATGGGGATTGGCAGCAATATGTTTAAGCTAGGAGGAACTGTCATTACATATGGCATTGTCAGTTCAGCACTGCTGGGAGTGATTCGTTATGTCATTACACTTTTTGGGTAATTCGGTGACTTTAGAAAATGTCTATATTGCTTCTTCAGGGACAGTCTGTGGACCATTGGAATATTTAGGACCATTAGGAAGTTGTTTTGATAAAAGTTTACAGGATTATCATTATGGTGAAAAATCATTTGAAAAAGCTGAACGTAAAATGTTGAGGGATGCCTTGGATATTTGTTTGAAAAGAGAAAAACTGAAATATAAAGATATTGATTTATATTTAGGAAGTGACTTGTTAAATCAGATTACATCTGTCAACTATCTGGCAAGAGAACTGCCTCAACCCTTTGTTGGATTATATGGCGCATGTTCAGGTTTTGCCTTGTCCATGGCGATGGCTGGCTTGTTAATAGATGCTGGTTATGTAGACAAAATTGTGACAATGGTATCAAGTCATAATGCAACGGCTGAAAGACAATACCGTTATCCTGTTGAATATGGTGTCCAAAAAAAAGACACAACAACCTTTACAGCGACCGGAGCTGTGTCCACTTTATTAACCAATCAGCCACAGTCTGTAAGAGTTGAAGCTATCACATTAGGACGTGTCATAGATTACTCGCAGAATGATGCTAATGATATGGGACGTGCCATGGCACCAGCGGCTTTTGATACTCTCATGAATCATTTTCAGGATTTAAAACGCACTTTTCATGATTATGATTTGGTTGTGACAGGGGATTTATCTATGTATGGTCATCAGATTTTAAAAGAAATGCTGCAACGTCATAAAATGGATGTTGTGCGATATAACGATTGTGGATGCATGTTATATGATTTATCTTCACAGCCTGTTTTTCAAGGTGGCAGTGGCTGTGCCTGTAGTGCTTTGGTGACAATGGGTTCATTATATCCACAGCTTAAAGACAAAAAATTAAAACGTGTGCTAGTTGTTTCAACAGGAGCCTTATTATCACCAATGATGAGTGCGCAAAAAGAAAGTATTCCATGCATTGCTCATGCCATCAGTCTGGAGGCGATAGAATGAATTATATCATGGCTTTTTTGTTTAGTGGTTTTGTTTGTCTGATAGCTCAGCTTATTTATGATCATAGTCGTTTGACACCGGGTCATATTACCAGTTTATTTGTTGTTTTAGGTTCGTTTTTAGATCTTTTCCATATTTATGATCTTCTGGTTGATATTTTTCATGCAGGAGCATTAATACCTATTACCAGTTTTGGACATTCTTTAATGCATGGAGCCATGGCAGCTACCAAAGAGTATGGTGTTTTTGGTATTGCAATGGGAATGTTTGATTTAACAGCTGCTGGAATTAGTGCAGCCATTCTCTTTGGATTCCTTGTGGCTATTCTTTTTAAACCGAAATCATGAATAATTCTTATGATTTGAAACATCGTATTTTAAATTTTAAAGGAAGACTGGTTCATCTTTATTTTTTAGCCAGTTTATCTAACGATGTTTTGATTTCACGACTGGTAGAAGGTATTGAAAATAGAGAAGGAAAAGATTTAGAAAACTGTATCAACATGGGAGATGTTGAAATCGTTTCTACAAATCAGATTCAAAAAATTCAAAGAGCTGTTCTTGGTGGTAATAGTGCCTTATTTGATGGTGAAATCACCTATTTAATGGATACCAAAAATTTTCCAAATCGTGCTATTCAAGAACCAGAAACAGAAAAAAGTGTCCGTGGAGCTAAAGATGGCTTTAATGAGTCTATCTTAAATAATACAGGGTTGATTCGTCGTCGTATGCGTTCACCTGAATTATGTTTTCATTTAACAACAATGGGAACACAAAATCCCATTGATATTGCCGTGGCTTATCTGGAAGATAAAGTTGATAGACAAGTCTTACAACAACTTTTAACTCGTATTTCTCAAGTTCAAACTCAAGAATTTATCATGACTGATCGTGCTATTGAAGAAGTTTTATTGAATCAGGGATATAACCCTTTTCCTTTAGTGCGATATAGTGAAAGACCTGATATTGTCGCAACCCATATTCAACATGGTTATATTGCGATTATATGTGATACATCTTCTTCTATAGTGATGTTGCCAACAACTCTTTTTGAAATCTTAGAACATGTTGAAGAACATCGTCAGACACCATTGATTGGGACATTTATACGATTCATACGTATGACTGCAGTCTTTTTATCTATATATCTTGTTCCTATTTTTGCTTTAAGTTCATCCTTTTTACAATGGGATTATTCCTTTTTTATACAGATTCTCATTATGGAATTATCTATTGAACTCTTACGTATTGCGACTGTTCATACGCCACAATCATTGTCTAATGCGATGGGATTGATTGCAGCTATCTTACTTGGAGAATTTGCTATTCAGCTTGGCTTTTTTTCAGAAGATATTTTGATGTTTTGTGCAATTGGAACCGTGGGTGGTTTTGCAACCCCTAATTATGAATTATCATTGACCAATAAATATATCAAAATCATGATGATTATCGCCGTTATGTTATTGAATATATATGGATTTATTCTATTTAATCTGATTTTTTGGATCAGTTTAGCACGTATCAAAACCTTTGGCGTTTCTTATTTATATCCCTTGTATCCTTTCCATGGTAAAGAATTATTACGCTTTTTTATTAGACAACCTAAAAAAGATTAATATCTTCTTAATCATTTCTTAAAGAAGATATTTTTTTATTTTGATAAACTCTTACAGGGTGATCAAGATGACACATAGATTAATGAACGCTTTTTTGATTAGTATGCTGCCATTGTTTTTTATACAATATAATCCATTATATGAAATGGTTGTGATAGATTGGTTGAATCTTTTAGCGTGTACAGGTATTCTCTTTTACTTGATAGGTGTATGGTCTTATCTTTATCAAAGAAGACATGGCTGGTTTTATACATTTTTAGGTTCTTTTGTGCTTGTTGTCGCAAAGATGGGCTTATTGATTGTTTTTTCACAGGAAAGATATTTAATGAATACTATGCTTTTTTATAATGTTTATGTTATATTTTCAATAGGATTGATGTTTTATGTCATTTGGTGCTATGTCGATGAGTCACAATGTTGAGATTTGTCAGATAATGGTATTTCATATCTTCTAAAATAATGTTAGAATAAGAAAGTAACGGGGAGAAGAGAATATGGAAGAAAAAAATTATCGTCATTATATACAGATTTTAAAAGAAGAACTGGTTCCTGCTATGGGATGTACAGAACCTATTGCTTTGGCTTATTGTGCAAGTAAATGTCGTGATGTTTTAGATGATGACATTGTAAAAGCTAAAGTCAAAGTGAGTGGGAATATTATTAAAAATGTTAAAAGTGTTGTTGTTCCTAATACTGGAGGTTTAAAAGGAATTCCTTCAAGTATTGGAGCTGGTGTAGTGGCAGGAATTACAGAAAATGTATTAGAAGTCATTGCGCATGTGACTGATCAGCAAAAAAAGGAAATGCAACAATGGTTGAATCGAACACCTATTGAAATTATACCTATAGAAAGTGAATATGCATTAGACATCTGTGTTGAATTAATTGGTCAAAATCATCGTGCAAAAGTACGTATTGCTGGTTTTCATACCAATATTGTGTATATTGAAAAAGATCAGGAAGTCCTTTTCCAGATGGGAGTCGTTGCTTCTACGGATCAGACTTTAACAGATCGTAGTTTATTGAATATTCGTGATATTTATGAGTTTGCCAAAAATGTAAAGATTGAAGAAGTGCAAGATATTTTACAGCGACAAATTGATTATAATTATGCTATTGCATGTGAAGGATTAAAAAATGACTGGGGTGCACATATTGGCCAGATTCTATTAAAGACATATGGTGATGATGTCAAAGTCAAAGCCAAGGCCTATGCAGCAGCTGGAAGTGATGCCAGAATGAGTGGCTGTGAAATGCCAGTCATTATTAATTCGGGAAGTGGTAATCAGGGAATGACAGCATCTTTACCAGTCATTGTATATGCCAAAGAATATCATAAAAGCCAAGAAGAACTTTATCGTGCATTGATTGTATCTAATTTATGTACAATTCATCAAAAAACTGGGATTGGAAGACTATCTGCCTATTGTGGTGCTGTCAGCGCTGGAATTGGAGCAGGATGTGGAATTGCCTATTTGCTTGGTGGTGACTATGAAGCTCTTTGTCATACAATGGTTAATGGATTGGCTATTGTATCAGGTATTATCTGTGATGGGGCGAAACCATCATGTGCTGGAAAGATTGCTGCCAGTGTGGATGCAGGAATATTAGGATACTATATGTATAAAAATGGCTGTGAATTTAAAGACGGTGAAGGTCTTGTTTTAAAAGGTGTAGAAAATACGATTCGTAATATTGGCCAATTATCAAGAGAAGGTATGAAAGAAACAGACAAAGAAATTATTAAATTGATGTGTCGATAAGAAGAAAATCCTTTGTAAAAAGGATTTTTACTTTACCAAAAAGTATGCTATAAGCAAATATTGTGTTATAATCTTTATAAAGATAAAAAAGTGTGTCATAAAAAAATGCGTATATAAATAATAGGAGGAGCTATTATTATGATGAATTTTAGAAGTTGATTTGATACGCATATTAAGAATTATTTTTGTCATCCTGACTGCTTTGCTGATCTTTTAAATGGTCTTATGTTTCAAGGAAAGTGTGTCATTGATGATAGTCATGTGTAGATTATATATATACAACATTCCTTCGTCAGCATGAAGTCATGTCTATAATGAAAGAATATTTGATGTTTATTGGTCTTGATGAAAAGTAGTTTTAAAACAAGAATAAAAGAGATTTGATCTATGGATTAAAGATATTCAATAGAAGAATACCGATAGAAAAGGAATTGACTGTTAGTCATCAAGACATGAAAATTATGCAAAAGATGTTTTCCTTAAAAAAATAATAATCCCATAGAAGAATATTTAGTCAATCTATATAGTCATGGCATTGGACTTTATGTTATAATACATAAGTTAGTGGAGGTGGAAGCATGGCATATGAAGTTGTTCTTGAAGATTTTCAGGGTCCATTAGATTTATTGTTGCATTTAATTAAAGAAAAGGAAATGGATTTGGAAACTTTGGAAGTCTCAGTTATTACTGATCAATATCTTGCATATATTGATCAAATGGATGCTCAGCAATTAGAAACAATGTCAGAATATTTAGTCATGGCAGCACAGTTAATTGAGATGAAAAGTAAAATGCTTTTACCAGCCCAAAAGGTTGAATTGGAAGATGATTATCAAGAAGATCCAAGAGAACAGTTAATCAAACGATTAATTGAATATAAAAAATATAAAGATGTCTTAGATGAATTTAAAGAAAAATATGAACAAAGACAATATATTCATACAAAAGCTCCTGCTTTTATGGATGAATATGTTATTGATACAACAGAAATGATTCCAAATAATTTGGAAGTCTATGATTTAATTAGAGCTATGCAAAAGATGTTTCAAAGAAAAGCATTATTGGCACCATTAGAATCTAAAATAGCACGTGTTGAGATTTCTATTGATGAACGTAGTGATCAGATTAGACAGTATTTTCGTATACATAAAAATCAAAGAGTCAAGTTAGAAGATTTGTTTGAGGAACCAACAAAAATCTTCTTTGTGATTACTTTTTTATCTGTTCTTGTTTTAGTCAATAAAAATGAACTGGTTATTGAACAGGATGGAAACTTTGAAGATATCTATTTAAAGGAGAGAACTTGATGGACAAAAATGAAATATTAAGTGTGATAGAAGGTATGTTGTTTTTATCAGGAGATGAAGGTTTAACAATCAAACAAATCTCTTCTGTTTTAAAATTAAGTAAAAAAGAAGCGACACAATATGTTGATGAACTGATTCAAATTGAAAATGATAAGACAATCAAAGGGTTTGAACTGGTTAATTTTGGTGGTGTCTATAAATTTGCCACACTTGCCAAACATCATGAATATTATCAAAGAATGATTGAACAAAGTGAAAATACATTGTCTAATGCAGCATTAGAAACTTTAGCAATCATTGCTTATAATCAACCTGTTACACGTGTACGTATTGAAGAAATACGTGGTGTTGGATGTGATGCGATGATTAGAAAACTAGCTGCGAAAGCTTTAATTAAAGAAGTTGGACGAGAAGATACACCGGGTAAACCCATCTTATATGGAGTGACAGATGAATTTATGGATGCATTTTCATTGACTTCCTTAGATGAATTGCCTGAATTAAAAGAAATGAAGGAAGATTTTGATCAGGAAGATATTTTTAATACGAAATATACAGAAGAATAATATTGTAGGGTAGGAGGATATCATGGCATATATTTATGCAATTTCAGATATTCATGGAAGATATGATTTATTAAAGAATGTTGTTGATGAATGGGTTCGTTTTGAAAATGGTGATCAATTGATTTTAGTTGGTGATTATATTGATGGTGATTGTCATGGAAATTCATGTTTGACACTGCAATATATTTATCAGCTTCAAATTGCATATCCTCAACAGGTGATTGTTTTACAAGGAAACCATGAAGAATGGTTATTATCTTTTTTAGAAGATCGTGAAACTTATCTGGATACGCAAATAGATATGTCTTTTTCAACGTTAGAAAGTTTTACAGGTGAAGATGAAATGACATCCATCTATCAACGAGCATCTGCTTATCATCAAGATCGTTTCTCTATAATAGAAGATATGTATCATCAATGCCGTGAACTGATATGTCAAAAACATGCTTCTGTTATGAACTGGTTAAAACATTTACCTTATTATTATGAAAATGATCATCAGATCTTTGTGCATGCTGGTATTGAAGTCATTGATTATCAACCAGAACTATGGAAACAGGTATCAACAGTCAATACCTATTTGATGAAATATCCTGCCTCGCAAGGACAGTTTTATAAAAAAGTCATTGCTGGACATATTGGTACACATCAAGTAACTCATCAATCTGATTTTCATCAAATCTGTTGTTTAGGTGATTTTATATATTTAGATTCTTCTGTGATCACAACACAATTTTTAAATGTTTTACAATATGATTGTCAAACATGTCGTTATCAGGGATTGATCAAAAAAAATCAACAATGGCAAACATATGATATAGCTCATTTTAACAAGTGATAGGATATTCTATCACTTTTTATTGACTTGCAAGTTACTCTATGCTAACATTTGGATACTTCGGTTAGATAAGACTAACAAAAAAGGAGAGTATTCATGTTTGACAAGAGATTATTAAAAGAAATGCCAAATGCAAAATCATATATATGGAAACAGGTATTTTGTCAATGGATAGCTTTATTGATGAATATTGTGTTGACGTTATTGATATGTGTTTTGTTTATACAGTTGTTTGATCAACAACTTTCCATAGAAAAAGTTGTTTTGATTTTACTTGTTATGATTGTATCTTTGATGATACGAGCTTATGTTTTAAAAAAGGCAACTTATTATTCTTTTAAAGGAGCAAGTCTTGTGAAAAAGACTTTAAGACAACGTCTTTTTGAAAAAGTTTTAAGTTTAGGAAGTCATTATCAAGATCATGTTAGAACAAGTGAATTGGTTCAATTATCAGTGGAAGGTATTAATCAGTTAGAAACTTATTTTTCATTATATTTACCACAATTATTTTATAGTGTTTTAGCACCAGTCACATTATTTGTTTTGACAGCTTTCTTAGACTGGAAAAGTGCTTTGGCTTTATTTGTCTGTGTTCCATTGATTCCTGTTTCGATTATTTTCGTACAGAAGTTTGCCAAAAAACTGCTTTCTAAATATTGGAACAGCTATACAACACTAGGAGATAGTTTTTTAGAAAATCTTCAAGCACTCACAACATTAAAAATTTATCAAAGTGATGCTTATAAACAACAACAGATGAATCAGGAAGCAGAGAATTTTAGACGTATTACAATGCGTGTCTTGATTATGCAATTAAATAGTATCAGTATTATGGATATTGTTGCCTATGGTGGGGCAGGATTAGGATGCTTTTTTGCGATTACACATTTTCAAAATCAGACTTTATCATTGTTTGGTGCATTGTTTATTGTTTTGATGTCTTTTGAATTCTTTATTCCATTAAGACAGTTAGGCTCTTTCTTTCATATTGCGATGAATGGTATTGCTGCGAGTGATAAAATCTTTAAAATCTTAGATTTGCCTGTATCATCAGATGGTCAATATGATTTAGATACTTCCTTTGATATCAGACTTGAACATGTTTCTTTTCAATATGATGACAAAAGACCTATTTTAAAGGATGTATCTTTACATATTCAGCCACATCAATTTATTGGTATTGTTGGAGAAAGTGGTTCAGGAAAAAGTACAATAGCTAAGTTAATGATGGGCTATCATCGTTGTTTAGAAGGACATCTTTATATGGGTGAGCATCAACGTAGTGATATTCGTGATAAGAGTTTTATGGAACATGTGATGTATGTGACACATGATCCTATGATATTGAAAGGAACGGTTAGAGAAAATCTAAATATGTTTTCACAATATCGTGATGAACAGTTATGGGATGTATTAAAGCAAGTGCGTTTAGATGGCTTTTTCCATGAACAAATGGGATTGGATACGCCTTTATTAGAAAATGGAAGTAATTTATCTGGTGGACAAAAACAACGATTGAATCTTGCCAGAGCATTACTTAAAAACGTAGATGTCTATATTTTTGATGAGGCTACAAGTAATATTGATGTAGAGAGTGAAAACCATATTTTAAATGTCATTAAGACCTTAACACAAACAAAAACGGTTATTTTCATTACCCATCGTTTACAAAGTGTGGTTCATTGTGATGAGATTTATGTGATGCAACAAGGGACTTTGGTAGAACAGGGAACACATCAAAAGCTTATGCATCAAGAAGGCATTTATCATCATATGTATCAAAGTCAACAGGAATTGGAGGTGTATAGCCATGAATAATGTACAATTGATATGGAAAATGTTAAAACTTGTCAAACCATTAACCCTTCCAATGTTAGGAGCTGTTTTGTTAGGTGTTTTAGGTTTTCTTTGTGCGATTGGCATTCCCGTTATAGCGGTGATGGCTATTTTACAGACAACGGGGATGTATGCACACTTTCCTCTTTCATGGGTTTTAGGTATTTTGCTATGTTTGGCAATACTAAGAGGTGTCCTTCATTATGGTGAACAGGCATTGAATCACTATATTGCGTTTAAACTTCTAGCGATTATACGTGATCATGTATACACGGCATTAAGACGTCTGGCACCAGCCAAATTGGATGGTAAAGACAAAGGCAACTTAATTTCTATTATTACCAATGATATTGAGTTACTTGAAGTTTTCTATGCTCATACGATTTCACCAGTTTTGATTGCTTTTTTCACATCTTTGATTTTATTGAAATTTTTTGCTCATATACATATATTCGCTATGATGATTGCTTTGATTGCTTATTTGATGATGGCTATTGTGATTCCCTTTTATGTCAATCACAAAGGGCAGGAGATAGGGCAAAAGAATCGTGATGAAATTGGCAATATGAGTAGTTTCCTATTAGAAAGCTATCGTGGTTTATCAACACTTTTGCAATATCATGCTGGTAACAAACGTCTTGAACAGATGAATGAGCGTAGTGATTGTATTGAGGATATGCAAGGACAGATGAAAAATATTGAGGCTACGCAAATTGTATGTTCACAATTGCTGATATCTATCTCATCTTTCGTTATGTTTATCGTGATGTATATTTTCTATTTACAAAATCAAGTCAATGTCTATCATGTTATAACGGCAGTAGTACTGATGCTTTCAAGTTTTGGACCAGTGATGGCCTTGTCTAATCTGGCAAATAATTTACTTTCTACATTAAGCAGTGGTCGTCGTGTCATGGCCATTTTAGAAGAAAAGGAAGCTATCTGTGAAGTGACGGGACAGCCTCATATATCATTTGATGATATCCACGTTGATGATGTGACGTTTGCTTATCAACAAGATGATCCTATATTGCAGAATCTTCATCTTCATTTTGATAAAGGAAAAGTGACAGGTATTATTGGAAAGAGTGGTAGTGGAAAATCGACTTTATTAAAGTTACTTATGCGTTTCTATGATCCTCTTCGTGGTGTGATCCAAATAGGTCAAACACCTTTAACAAATATCAATACATCTAATATGCGTCATATGTTTGCTTATGTCACACAGGAAACTGTGTTATTCCATGATTCGATTGAAAATAATATTAAAATCGCAAAATTGGATGCTACAAGCGATGAGATTCAAGCCGCCTGTCAAAAAGCCAGTCTGCATGATTGGATTATGTCTTTACCTGAGGGTTATCAGACACCTGTTAGTGAACTGGGGTCATCATTATCAGGAGGAGAAAGACAAAGAATTTCACTTGCAAGAGCATTTCTTAGCCAGGCAGAATGTATTTTATTAGATGAACCAACAAGTAATTTAGATGTTTTAAATGAAGGGATTATTTTAAAAGCATTACAAAATGAAAAAGAGAGAACCATTATTCTTGTTTCTCATCGTGAATCGACAATGAAGATTGTCAATCAAACAATCAAAATGGATCAAGGTAGGGTCAGCTAATGAATATTGAAAAGAAACGACAAAGAGAAATGAAAGTTGTGGCTTTGATGATTCATTTATATTGTTTGCATCATGATGATATAGATGAAAAGACTTTAGTCAATTATGCTTTGAAGCGTATTGAAAAATGTCCCATGATGAAAGACAAAACATTTTGTAGTCAATGTCATATTCATTGTTATGAAAAGAATATGCAAAAGCAAATCAAAAAAGTCATGCGTTATAGTGGACCGAGAATGATTTTTTATCATCCTCTACTGGCTTTACGTCATGCTTTGAAAATTTAGGAGGAAACGTATGCGTTATATTTATTTGATGATAG
Organism: Massilimicrobiota sp. An80; assembly: GCF_002159255.1. NCBI lineage: Bacteria > Bacillati > Bacillota > Erysipelotrichia > Erysipelotrichales > Erysipelotrichaceae > Massiliimicrobium > Massilimicrobiota sp. An80. The sequence continues at coordinate 19,743 of NZ_NFHI01000007.1, read as the reverse complement.
GAATGATTAGCTTTGGTCTAGGATTTATTGGGATTGTATTGCCTATATTACCAACAACACCCTTTCTTTTACTGGCTGGCTTTTGTTTTGCAAGGAGCTCTAAGCGTGTGCATAACTGGTTTGTATCTACAAAGGCTTATCAAAGACATTTAGAACCATTTGTTCAAAAAAGAGCAATGACTTTAAAAACAAAAATCTGTATTTTAAGTCTTGCCAGTTTCATGCTTGCTTTTCCATTGTTTTTGACAGACTTATGGTGGTTAAGAGTCTTTATTATTGGATTATATATTTTTAAATATTATTATTTCCTTTTTAAAATCAAAACAATCAAGTTAGAACACATATAAAAAACACATCCGAAGATGTGTTTTTTATATGGTTTAATCATCAATAACTGTTACGTTAGTAGCTTGAGGTCCTCTATCTCCTTCAACGATATCAAATTCAACAGTTTGACCTTCCTGTAAAGTTTTAAATCCTTCAGCGTTAATAGAAGAGAAATGAACAAAGATATCTTTGTCTTGACCTTCCATTGTAATAAAACCATAACCCTTATCAGATTTAAACCATTTCACTTTACCTGTACTCATTATGAAGTACCTCCTTAAAAGATTTCGCAAAAAACCAGTACTTCATTTTTAAACGACTAATAAATCTTTGCTTTGAAGAATAACTAATACTTTTAAAAATACGTGCTATGTTCCTTTGCTTTTTTATTATAACATAGAGTCGTTTATGGCACAAGTTCTTGTTGACAATAGAACAAAATAGGGTATCATTTGATTAGATAGAAAGGTGGATAATCATGTTAGAAAAATATGCTGAACTTATTATTAAACAAGGTGTGAATTTACAAAAAGGACAGGACTTATTCATTGAAGCGTCTATTGACAGTTATCAGCTTGTCCGTTTATTAACCAAAAAAGCTTATGAAGTGGGTGCAAAGGATGTGATTGTCAATTATCGTGATGAAGAAGTAACACGTTTAAGATATGAACATTGTGATCAAAAACATTTTGAAACAGTTCCACTTTATATTCAGGAAATGAGAAACCAATATGCGCTTCAACATGCAGCTTTGATTTCTATTGAATCATCTGATCCTGAATCATTGAAAGATATCGATCCATTAAAAATTCAAACTTGGAGTAAAGCGGTGCGTCAGGCTTGTCAGCCATTTTATGATGCATTAGATTTAGGGATTAATCGCTGGTGTATTGTGGGCGCTCCAAGTATTGGATGGGCAAATAAAGTCTTTCCAGAAATGAGTGACGTAGAAGCGGTTGATGCTTTATGGAAAGCTATTTTCAAGGTGACACGCTGTGATCAGGAAGATCCTATTGAAGCGTGGAATGAACATCGTCGTTCATTTGAAAGACGTGTTCGTATTTTAAATGAAAAGAAAATCAAATCTTTACATTATTCTAATAGTCTTGGAACAGATTTAACAATTGGTATGAATCCTCAATATTTATTTGCTGGAGGAGGAAGTTATACAACTGATGGGATTTATTCTTTCCCTAATATACCAACAGAAGAAATCTTTACTTCACCTGATTTCCATCAGGTCAATGGAGTTGTTTATAGCTCTATGCCTTTACATTATCAGGGACATATTGTTGATGAATTTAATATCACTTTTGAAAATGGACGTATTGTGGATTATCATGCTAAAGTGGGACAGGATGTCTTAAAAAGCATTATTGAAACGGATGAAGGCAGTCATTATTTAGGTGAAGTGGCTTTCGTTCCTTATGATTCACCTATTCGTCAGTTAAATCTGATTTTCTATAATACATTATTTGATGAAAATGCATCTTGTCATTTGGCTATTGGTAAAGGTTTTGGTGAATGTATCAAAGATGGTCTTCAAATGAGTAAAGAGGAACTTTATCAACAGGGTATTAATGATTCTTTGACACATGTTGATTTTATGATGGGGACAAAAGATTTGTCTATTGAAGCCACTTTAGAAGATGGATCAACATTTATGATTTTTAAAGATGGAAACTTTGCATTTTAAAATTGACAAACGATAAGATTTTCATTAATATGATTTCTTAGAGACGTTAAGGAGGAAAATCATGTCAGAATTCAAAGAAGAAGTGCAAAAACGCAGAACTTTTGCGATCATTTCGCATCCAGATGCTGGAAAGACAACATTAACTGAAAAGTTTCTTCTTTATGGAGGAGCTATTCAGGAAGCTGGTATGGTCAAAGGAAAAAAGCAATCTAAACATGCTGTCAGTGACTGGATGGAAATTGAAAAACAAAGAGGAATTTCAGTGACATCATCTGTATTACAATTTAATTATGATGGTTTTTGTATTAATATCTTGGATACACCAGGGCATCAGGACTTCTCAGAAGATACGTATCGTACATTAATGGCGGCAGATAGTGCTGTCATGGTTATTGATGGTTCAAAAGGGGTCGAAGATCAGACACGTAAGCTATTTAAAGTTTGTGCTATGCGTCATATTCCTATTTTTACTTTTATTAATAAAATGGATAGGGAAGCTAAAGATCCTTATGAATTAATGGAAGAAATTGAACGTGAATTGGGAGTCGAAACATGTGCTGTTAACTGGCCAATTGGCTGTGGTAAAGAATTTAAGGGCGTTTATGAACGTCAAAAAGAAGAAGTTATTCGCTTTATTCCAGTTCAGGGTGGTAAAAAAGAAGTAGATGTTGAAGTTTGTGATGCGCATGATGAACAGTTAAAACAACATCTTGGGGAAACTTTGTATCAACAATTACAAGATGATATTGAATTATTAGATGGAGCAGGGGCACAGTTTGATATTGAACGTGTCCACAAAGGTGAACTATCACCTGTCTGCTTTGGCTCAGCACTTACAAATTTTGGTGTTGAACCATTCTTGAAACATTTCTTGTCAATGTCAACATCACCATTGCCTCGTCAAAGCAATATGGGTGAAATAGATCCATTTTCTGAAGATTTTAGTGCTTTTGTTTTTAAGATTCAGGCCAATATGAATAAAGCACATCGTGACCGTATGGCCTTTATGCGTGTTTGTTCAGGAAAGTTTACAAAAGGTATGGAAGTCTTCCACTATCAGGGTAATAAAAAGATTAAGTTAAATCAATCTAAACAACTGATGGCTGAAAATCGTGAAGAAATCGAAGAAGCTTATTCAGGAGATATTATTGGTGTTTTTGATCCAGGTATTTTTTCGATTGGTGATACATTATGCACGGCTAAAAATAAATTTGCCTATGAAGGTATTCCGACTTTTGCGCCAGAACATTTTTCAACAATCAGAAATAAAGATACAATGAAACGTAAACAGTTTGTTAAAGGTGTAGAACAGATTGCTCAAGAGGGAGCTATTCAGATTTTTACTGAGCTTGGTGGCGGTATGGAAGAAATTATCGTTGGAGTTGTTGGAGTCTTGCAGTTTGAGGTTTTAACATATCGTTTAAAAAATGAATACAATGTTGACATTGTCAGTACCCCTCTTCCATATCAATATATTCGTTGGATTAAAAATGATCAGGTTGATTTTAAGAAATTGAATCTTTCATCAGATACAAAGAAAGTTCAAGATTTAAAAGGACAATATTTATTACTGTTCTCTAATGAATGGGGTGTTCGTTGGGCAACAGATAAAAATCCTGATCTTGTTTTAGCAGAATTTTCACAAAACTAAATGATACTCACATGGGTATCATTTTTCTTTTTTAGCCATATGAAAAGTGATAGAATATCTTTAAGGAGGTGTCACCTGTGGCTAATGAAGGAAAACGCTGTTATTGTCGCTGTGTTCAGGATATGCGTATGCAAATTGGTAAAGAAGAACTGATTATTTTTAAAAAAGGTCAAGTTTATTTATGTCTGATTCGTACAGGTGACATGGAAGTTTCTTTTTATAAAATTTATGGAGAAGAGTTTTCTTTAAGTTGCAGTGAAGCTGAATTTAAAGAGTATTTTCAATTAGTAAAACATGCTCAATCTTATGAGAAATCATGATGTTTCTTTGTTTTTTATAAAAAATATGTTATGATGTCGTAGAAAGGGTGATTGTATTGACAAAAAAGACTTTTGAAATCTCTCATATTCAATCGGTTGAAGAATTGAATCATTTAAGTTTGAAATTAAATGAAAAAGAACAAGTTTCGCATATTAAGGTTAATAAAGATAGTATTGTTTTTCATTGTCTTGATATTGATGCTTTATTAAGTCTTATTCAAAGTATAAATAAAGATCTGGTTGTCAAAGAGGTCATTGATGGTAAAAAACGTGAATATGATTTTGCGAAAAAGAAAGATCGTCAATATTATTTCATGTTTAAAAATATGATTACAGAAGATGATATTTATGTTTTGGTTGAAAGAATAGAAAAAGATCATAGATATCAAAATGTACGTTATGATGCACAAAACAAGCTGTTATTACTGACATCTAATCAACGTGATGTTTTAAGTTTATTAAGAAAAGAATTGTTTAAGATCAATCCTTCTGTGGAAATCATTGAACATCATCGTCCTATTCGTTCACAGGATGTCTTTAATGAAAAATATTTGCATACATATATTCGTGTGGGAATATTATTGGTTGTAATTGCTTTGGCTTTGGTAACATCTAAAGATCATACATGGATGACACCTGTTTTATGGTTGGTGACAGTCATTTTATTAGGAACACCTTTATTAAAAAAAGCTTGGGGAGATATTTTATCTAAGAAGTTTTTGAGTGAATCTCTTATCATATTTATAGCGATGGTTTTTGGAATTGTTTCAGGAGCTTACATTGAAACATGTTTTGCTTTGATTCTTTATGAACTGTCGACACCATTTTTAAATAAAGTTCTAGAACGTTCTTTACTTAAAATTGATAACGCTGTGGAAATGCCTGAAACAGGAATCAAATGGAAAGATGATACAGAAGAAAAGGTTTCTTTATATGATGTAGAAATTGGTGATATTCTGGTGGTTAAACCAGGAGAAACTGTTTCTATTCCAGGGACTATTCATAAAGGTGTTTCAGCAATGAGCACTTATTCTAATACCAGTACCTATGAACCTGTTGTTGTGAAAGAAGGAAGTCATGTGCGTAGTGGTGATGTCAATGTTGGTGATATGCCTATTTATGTGCAGGTTGATGAAACTTATGAAAGTTCTAACTACATGAATTTAATGAATATTGCCAGTGTAGCACCAGTCTATGAATCAAAAGTAGAAAAATATACAAAACGTTTAGCACAATTTTATACACCTGTTATGACTGTTTTAGGACTTCTTTTAGGTATTGTTTTACCACTTGTTAATTTTGAAGATTATGGAGCATATATTCATGTTGGAGCCATCTTCCTTGTTATATCTGGCGCTTTATCAAGTGATCAGGCAACATCTTTAGGGATGTTGGCAGGATTTGCGAAAGCATTTCAAAATGGAATTATTGTTGAATCATCAATGGGGCTAGATTCAGTGAATGCAGCTCAGACTATTGTTTATGACCGTTTTGATGGGGTAGAGGTCACAAATGAGGAATTAAATCTGTTTAAAAAGCTATCTCATATGGGAAGAACATTAGTTATTTATAATGATGGTCCAGTGGCATTAGAAGATGATCAATATATGATTTATAACAATCTGACAAATGAAGAAAAAATGGAAAAAATGGATTCTTTAACAGGACCAGTTGTATATATTGGTGATACTTTTAAGGATATTGAACTTTTACAGAAGAGTTATGTCGGTATTTCTCGTGGTGGACTTGCTGATCCAAAAGTTGTAGAAAATAGTGATATTGTATTGATTGATGCCAATTTAAATAGAGTTTATGAAACTTTTGTTATTGCACGTCATATGCGTACAATTGCAGTTATGAATAATATTTTAACTGTTGTTGTTAAGATGGCAATGTTAATTGTCGCATTAAGCTGGACAGCTATTCCTTTATGGATTATTGTCTTGATTGAAATATTATTAAAAGCATTTGTAATGAGAAATTCAACATGTATTTTATAGAGTAGAATAGTCTACTCTTTTTTTGGAGGTGGAAAAATGAAGATTGTGATTGCGCCTGATTCTTTTAAAGAAAGTATGAGTGCTTTAGAAGCCAGTATGCAAATCAAACAGGCTATTCAAGATTATGATGATGTGATTGTCACACAATGTCTACCACTGGCAGATGGTGGAGAAGGAACGCTAGAAACATTGATTCATTCTATGAATGGACGTATTTACGAATATGAAGTGACAGGTGTTTGTTTTGAAAAGCGAAAAGCGCCATTAGGAATTGTTGGAGATTTGGCTATTATAGAATGTGCTCAGGTTTGCGGATTAGAACTTTTAGATGAAAAAGATAAAAACCCATATTTGACCACAACATATGGATTAGGAGAATTGATTTTAAAGGCTCTAGAGTTTCCTATATCACGTATCATGATTTGTTTAGGAGGCAGTGCAACAAATGATGGAGGCATTGGTATGTTAGCGGCTTTAGGTGTATCTTTTTTCAATGACCAGCATCTCACGGTCCCATTGACAATGGCTGGACTTGAAGAGATTGTTTCTATGGATTGGAGTCATTTCCAAAAACGACTCAAAGATATTGAACTCATAGGTGTTTGTGATGTTTCCAATCCTTTATGTGGACAACAGGGTGCAACATATGTTTATGGTCCACAAAAAGGATTAGTTCCTCATAATTGTCAAAAAATCGATCAGGCCATGAAACATTATAGTGATCTTATTGAAAAGCAGCTAGGTGTGTCATTTCATAACGAACCAGGAGCAGGAGCAGCAGGAGGACTCGGTTATGCATTGTTATTGTGTCAGGGACATTTAAAACGTGGTTTTGATATTGTTAGTGAAATGGTCGGTTTAGAATCAGCTATTGCCTCATGTGATTGTGTGATTGTAGGTGAAGGCAAGATGGATTATCAGACACAATATGGAAAAACACCATATGGTGTTTTACAGCTGGCTCAAAAATATCATAAAAATGTTTATGCTTTTTGTGGTCGTGTGGAAGACTTGGATGTATTAAAGACGTTAGGTTTTCAAAATGTCTGGAGCATAACACCATCATCCATGCCATTATCACAAGCTCTTCAAAAAGGCAAAGAGAATTTAAGAAACTGTGTTTATGATCATATGGAGGAAATGATTCATGGAATATAAAGTCGAAACATCAACGACATTACTACCGTTTTTATTAGAACAAACATCTAAGAAACGTTCTGAACTAAAAAATCTTCTCAAATTTCAATGTATTTATGTAGATGGACATATTCAGACGCATTATGCATATCCTTTAAAGAAGGGGCAAATTGTTTCTATCGAAAAAAAGAAAGATGCTTTGCCTTTTCCTATTCTTTATGAAGGTAAAGAATTGATTGTTATTGATAAACCATGTGGTTTATTAAGTGAAGCGACAGCCAAAGAAAGTCAAAAGACGGCCTATGCTATTGTGAAAAAGTATTTAACATCAAAAAATGAAAATATCTTTTTGGTTCATCGCTTAGATCAATATACTTCTGGGATTTTGATGTTTGTCAAATCAAAAAAGCTATATGATATTTTAACTCATCATTGGAATCAATATGTTAAAACAAGAGGTTATATTGCGATTGTGGAAGGAAAAATGTCAAAACCATCAGGAACTATAGATAATTATCTGGCAGAATCGAAAACTCAAAATGTTTATATAACAAGCAAACAAAATGGAAAAAGAGCCATTACACATTATCGTGTGATTCGCTCTTGTCCAAAATGGAGTATGCTGGAAGTTTATTTGGATACAGGACGTAAAAATCAGATACGTGTCCACCTTTCTTCATTACATCATCCTATTGTGGGTGATGACAAATATCATTCTACTTCAAATCCTTTAAAAAGACTGGGATTGCATGCGCATGAATTTATGTTTATTCATCCTTTGACTAAAAAGGAGATGCGTTTTGTATCACCAACACCACAAAGTTTTGAAAAACTATTCAAAAAACGATAAACTCAACAATATTATTAAGAAAAAGATTGACATATCATCAAAAATCTATTATGATATGTCAGTAAATGAAAAGTAGTGGAAAGAAGAAGTGCCTACTTCTCGCCTGAGTGTTTATGATGCTAGGCTTATGTCACTAAGATGAATATCTTAATGTCAATGTGTGGGTGCTTTATGTGCTCACTTTTTGTTTAAACTACACAATTTATAGGAGGTGGCTATTATTAGCAAGTATAACAATCAATCAAATGACGATTTAGTGAATGAAAAGATTCGTTTCAAAGAAGTTCTAGTGATTGATCAAAATGGAGACCAGTTAGGTGTCATGTCACGTAATCAGGCTATTAACACAGCATATGATGAAGATTTAGACTTAGTGTGTGTTGCACCAAAAGCCAAAACACCAGTATGTCGTATTATGGATTATGGAAAATATCGTTTTGAACAACAAAAGAAACAAAAAGAAATGAAGAAGAATTCTAAAACTGTTTCTTTAAAAGAAACGCAATTATCACCAACGATTGATGTTCATGACAAAAATGTCAAATTAAAAAGAACATTGAAATGGCTAGAAGCTGGTGATAAAGTTAAAATTGCGGTTCGCTTTAGAGGTAGACAGCTCGCTCATATTGATATTGGTCAAAAAATACTAGATGATTTCGTCGCTGAATGTGCAGATTATTGTGTGATTGAAAAACCTGCCAAATTAGAGGGACGAACATTAACTGCTATATTAGCACCAAAGAAAAAATAACAGGAGGATATTATTATGCCAAAAATGAAATCTCATAGTGGACTTAAAAAACGTTTAAAAAGAACTGGTTCAGGAAAATATAAACGTGGACATGCGTATGTTTCACATTTATCTCATAACAAGACTCATAAACAAAAGAAACATTTAGCAAAAGCAACTTTAGTACACCCTTCAGATATGAAACGTATTAAATCTAGATTACAAGGGTAATGAATAGGAGGATAAAAAATGGCAAGAGTTAAAGGTGGATATACAACTAGACGTAGAAGAAAGAAAGTCTTAAAATTAGCCAAAGGATATTTTGGTTCTAAACATGCGTTATATAAAACAGCTCATGAACAAGTCATGAACTCTTTAGAATATGCATATAGAGATAGAAGAAATTTAAAACGTGAAATGAGAAAATTATGGATTGCACGTATTAATGCAGCTGCAAGAATGAATGATATTTCTTATTCAAAATTAATGCATGGTTTAAAATTAGCTAATGTAGAAATTAATAGAAAAATGTTATCTGAAATCGCAATTGCAGATCCTCAAGGATTTACGGCTATTGTAGATACAGCAAAAAAAGCTTTAGCAAAATAAAGAGGGATTTTCCCTCTTTTTGTTTTTTTGGAGAAAAAATGGGAATAATTTTTAGGACTCTTGTGATGATATAAAAATAAGGTATAATAGAAAACAGGAGGTTGAAAAAATGGCTGATTTAGAAATGTTGAAACAGTTCAGTTTAGCCAATGGTATTTCTGGCTATGAAAAACATATAACAAGATTAATGAAAACATATTTAGAAGAATATGCAGATGACATACAATATGATGGGTTAGGGAGTTTAATAGCGATTCAAAATGGAGAGAGCCCATTTAAGGTTTTATTAACAGCTCATGTTGATGAAATAGGATTTTTAGTTAAGAATATAGATGAACATGGATTTATACAGGTTCAGCCTGTAGGAGGATGGAATCCACGTCATTTACCATCATCTTTAATGAATATTGAAACACGTGATGGTCAAAACATAAAAGGTGTCATGGCTCTTAAACAACAGACACCTAAAGAAAAGGTGCTTACTGTAGATGACTTATATTTGGATGTAGGGGCTTTTTCTAAACAGGATGTTTTAGATATGGGAATTGGTAAAGGTGATCCTGTAACACCTGTATCTGATTTTATTATGATGCAAAATGAAAAATGTGTACTTTCCAAAGCATGGGATGATCGCATTGGAGTCGCAGTCATGGTAGAAGTTATGAAACGTTTGCATCATGAAAAGATTTATCCCACTCTTTATGTAGCAGGAACAGTACAGGAGGAAGTGGGATTACGTGGTGCTAAAACAGTGGCACAAATGGTTCAACCGGATTTGGCTTTAGCCATTGATGTGACTTTTTCGTATGATCTTCCTGGCGGGGAACAGGGCGATGTTAGATTGGGAAATGGTGTCGCATTATGTGTGATGGATGGCAGTGTGATTGGTCATACTGGTTTATTAAAACAATTAGAAAATATTTGTCGAAATCACCATATTGCTTATCAGCTTGATATGGATTTGGCAGGTGGAACAGATTCAGGAGAGTTAAGTAAAGTGGGACAGGGTGTCATGAATTTAACTATTTCTATCCCGACACGTTATATGCACTCTCATTATACGATGATTCATCTTGATGATTTTGAAGCGACTGTTGATATGCTGGTTGCTTTCTTAAAGGAATTTGACGAAGACATGTATATGTCTATGGTAGAGGATAAACGCTAATGGGGGCTCTTGTATTAGAAGGAGGAACTTTTCGTCCTATTTTTTCTAGTGGTGTGATGGATGCATTGAATGATCATGGTGTTGATTTTCCTTATGTTATTGGAGTATCAGCAGGTATTACAGATGGTTTTTCTTATGTATCTAAGCAGCCAAAACGTAATTATGATATTTTAATGAATCATCGTCATGATAAAAGATATGTGGGACTTCGTAATTATTTACATGATCGTAGTTTATTTGGATTAAAGTATGCTTATGAAACGATTCCTAACGAAATCTATCCTTTTGATTGGGATACATTTTTAAATAATCCAGCTCAAGTGAAAGTTGGTGTGACCAATGTGGAAACAGGTCAATGTGAATATTTGGATGGGAAACAATTAGATAAAAAATGTACAATGTTGAAAGCAACTTGTGCCATTCCTTTTGCTTTTCCAGTTATTTCTTTAAATGGTAAGAAATATTATGATGGAGGAATCTGTGATCCTATTCCAGTTAAAAAAGCTATGGAGGATGGACATCAGAAACTATTGATTGTCCTAACGCGACCTAAAGGATATCAAAAAACACTATCAAAGGCTAATGTTGTTGCGAGTCGTTTATTAAAGAAAAAATATCCTCAACTTGTACAACCCTTATTAACAAGACATCTTTTATATAATGAAACATTGGCTTATTGTGAACAGTTAGAACAACAGGGACAGGCGATTATTTTAAGACCAAGTGAAGAACTTCAAATTGATTCTTTTGAAAAAGATTTACAGAAGATTGATCGTATTTATCAATATGGCTATCAATTAGCTTTAGAACATATGGAAGAAATCAAGAAACTCCTTGAATAGACATTATTTTGACATTTTCACACATTTTTAAAATAATGTTAAGGTATTTATATATTATATTAAAAATATAAAAATAAATCATCTGATGATGGAAAGGAAAGATATATGATGAAACATATGAATAAAAATAAACTATTTAAAATCTTTGTTGTGTTATTATTGATTGTATCACTAGGATGTAATGGATTTTTGATGTATAAAGTCTTAGGGAATCAGGGAAGTGGTCATTCTGCTTCTTCATCTAATGCGACTGTTCAAACAGTTAATTATGATGTGCAATCTGATTTAACAGATGTTATTGAAAGTGCCAAGGAATCCGCTGTTGGTGTTGCAGTTTATCAAAATAACCAACTTGCTGGTAGTGGTAGTGGTGTCATCTACAAAGTAGATGGAAAAACAGTTTATGTCATTACAAATCACCATGTTATTGAAAATGCTCAATCTATTGAAGTCATTTATTCTAATGGTGAATCAGTGAGAGCTGAATGTTTAGGTAGTGATGAGTATGGTGATATTGCTGTTTTGAAAATGACAGTTAATTTTGATGTATCAGCCTATAAGGTTGGAGATTCTGATTTATTAGAAGCTGGAGAACCTGTTCTTGCTGTGGGAAGTCCATTAGGTATTGAATATGCGGGAACAGTCACTCAGGGGATTGTATCTGCTCCATCAAGAACAGTATCTGTTGATTTGAATAATGATGGTAGAGAAGACTGGGATATGAATGTTATTCAGACTGATGCAGCGATTAATCCAGGAAATAGTGGTGGAGCATTAGTCAATGCTGCTGGAGAATTGGTTGGTATTACATCTATGAAATTAGCTTCAGAAGAAGTTGAGGGTATGGGCTTTGCTATTCCAATTAATGATGCTGTTAAATTAGTTGAAGAAATTATTGAAACAGGTAAAGTGAATCGTCCAACTATTGGGATTTCAGCTGTATCGTTAGATAGTTATTCTTCATATGAACTTTATATGTATCGTATTCAAACGAATTTAAATAAAGGAATCTATGTTGCTGATGTACAAAGTCAATCACCAGCAAGTCAAGCAGGTATTCAAGTAGGAGATGTCATTACACAAATTGAAGGTAAAGATATTGAATCATATAAGGATTTCTTGACAGAACTTTATTCTAAAAATCCTGGTGATACGATAAAATTAACAATTAATCGTAATGGTTCGACATCTTCAGTCAATGTCACTTTAGGTTCTTCATAAGGAAAGCGAAAAGGTCTTTCCTTTTTTTTATAAAGAATATATAATGGGTGTTGGTGATGATATGAATAATGAAGTCAAAAAACAACTTACTTTATCATTAATTTTACTCGCTCTTTTAATCGCAACATTGTTTTTCTGGTATCCTAATTTTATGTTTCATACATATGTAGAAAGATTAGATTATCAGTATTGTTTGCGTGGTGAAAATGATGAATTTGTTGTTGATGGATATCAATTTTATCAGGATGGTCAAACACAGGGATATGGTCATGCACGCATTACGCCTTTAAAATCGCAAGTTTTTAAAAAGAATGATGAAGTGACATTGACTTTAATTTTATCCCAGGAACATCAGTTATCTCAGAAAATTAAGATTCAAAATGATGATCAGGTCGTGACATTAGATGAACAAGAAAGTGAAGACGCTTTTTTAGAAGAAGACATTCAAAATGCAAAACTGCAAATATCAGTCAATCGTCAAAACAAAACGACTTATGATCAGACAATAGAATTAAAAAATCAAGATATGTTGACATATACTTCAGCAAATAAAGATTATACATTAACCAATGTATATGTGACTGAAAATTGGTTAAAAACAGGAGTTTTTTCAAGTAAAGATCAGGATCTTGCTAAAGAATATCCTTATATGATTATTAATTATATGTATTCTCATGAACAGAATCATGAAGTGAATATTAATGATTATGAAAGATTTGTTTATTTAAAAGGAAAAACAGAAGATTTTTTAAATGATCAGATGGAAGAAATTGGATATTATGATGGTCAAGGATCATTATTTGATATGCAGTTATGTTGTGTAATAACATTAATGAAAAGTGAAGATGATTTGCATCCTTATACTTTTACATTACCTTTAAGTCCTATTCAAAAAGGAGAATAACTATGACACCAGGAAAAAAAGATAAAATGACATTATATATGTTGAGAAATGCTTTATCTACTTTGGTTATCGCTTTTATATCTTTTATGATATCATTGATATCATATTATGAATGTTCATTTCTTGAAGCTATTCAACGATTATTTTTAGTTAATATTTATACAACATTATATTTTTTATTGTTATGGTTATTGGATTATATGATTTTTGAAATATCAAAAATCATATTTGATACTTATGAAAATATTCTGACATATAAATTTATTCTTGTTTTATGCTTGATTGCGATTATTTTGTTCTTTGTTCCAATGTTGGATTTATTTCAATGGAATTTTATTTTCTTATGTCTGTTTATTGCATTAAGACAAGTGAAACAATTATATATTCATAAAAAAAGACCATCAAATGGTCTATAAAAGAGCACTCAGGCTTTGTAAAAAATGTTGTTTAGAAGTCTGATCCAAAGAATTATAGTATTCTTCAAAAAGAACACCTAAACCAACAAGAATTGTTTCTTCTTGAGAAGCAATACCTTCATCAATTGTTTCTTGGAGTTGTGCTGGAGAAAATCCTTTGAGATTCATTAAAAGTGCTTCACGCATTTTATCAGTCCTTTCTTATATAATATGGGATAAATATTTTGATTTATACAGGGAGTTTTATGAAAGAGTATCAAATCTTATTAAATGGTGAAACTATAACATATCAGTTAACATATAAGTATATGAAAAATATACGTATGCGTGTTAAAGATGGAATGTTATTTGTCAGTGCACCTTATGGAACACCATTAGAATATATTGAAAAAACAATACAGACTTATCAAAAACGCTTACTGAAACAAATCAATGCTTATCAGCCTTATGCTCAATATTGTGATCATGGATATGTCTTGATTTTTAATCAGCGATATCGTATTGTTTTACGTGATATAGGAATAAAAAAATGTCAATTTCATCATCAGGATATTTATGTTTATCATCGTGATATACAAACATGTATTGAAAAAATGTGTCGTCAAATATTACATGATTACATTGAAGAGAAAATCATTGCTTATTTAGCTTATGATTTTGATTTAGATATGCCTTTGATTGAGATTAAAAAATATAAGAGTCGATGGGGAAGCTGTTATTATCGTGATCATCGTGTTTCTTTTCATTTAGGACTTATTCATTTGGAAAAAGAACTTATTGATTATGTCATTCTTCATGAACTCGTACACTTTTTACAGCCTAATCACTCTGCTTTGTTTTATCAGGAAATAGCTCAAAGAATGCCTTGTTATCAGGAAATTCAAAAACGTTTAAAGGAGAAGCATACATGATTACATCTATACAAAATGAAACAATAAAAAAAATCATGAAATTGAAACAAAAGAAATACCGTGATTTAGAAGATCAATTTTTAATTGAAGGGTATCATTTGGTTGAAGAAGCTAAAAAAGCCAATTGTATTGAAACAATTATTACAACGCTTCATGAAACATTTGAAGAACCAACGATTTATGTATCTTCCAATATCATGGAAAAGCTCGCTTTTACAAAGACACCACAACCTATTATGGCCATCTGTCATAAACCACATCATCGTCTTTTCAATACCAATCATCAGCGTTATCTGTTATTGGATAATATTCAAGATCCTGGTAATTTAGGAACGATTATCAGAACAGCATTAGCACTGGGCTATGATCAAATTATCATGTCCTATAATAGTGTGGATTTATATAATGATAAAGTCATTCGTGCAACACAGGGAGCACTTTTTCAAATGTCCATCTGTCAAATGGATTTGATAGAAGCTATCACATCACTCCGACAAAATGATGTCAGAGTTTATGGAACATCATTACATCAGGCACAACCTATTCATCACTATCAGCCACAAGACAAAATGGCTTTTGTGTTAGGTAATGAAGGACAGGGTGTTTCTCAAGCTGTTTTAGATGCATGTGATGCTCATTTATATATTCCTATTCAAGCGATTGAATCTTTAAATGTTGCGATTGCTGGAGCTATTGTTATGTATCATTTTCCTAAAATTTAAGAAAAGATTTGCAAAATAATAAACATATGATATAATATTCTGTGTTTAGAATCGATGAAAAGGAGTAGTAGTTGGTGATACTTTTTAGAGAGTCTATGGGTGGTGGAAATAGACAGGTTAGGCAATGAACTCGCCTTGGAGATACAAAGATGAAAAGAGTAGTCTTTGTCGTTAACTGCGTTAAAGTTTTGAGAGCATATATGGATTCCATATATGAACTAAGGTGGTATCGCGATCAAGTCGTCCTTAGAAGGACGGCTTTTTATATTATAAGGAGGGATAAATGATGCCATTTGATCATCAAGCCATTGAAAAGAAATGGCAAAAATATTGGGATGAACATCAGACTTTCTATACTGATGTTTGGGATTTTTCAAAACCTAAATACTATGCTTTAGATATGTTTCCATATCCATCAGGACAAGGATTACATGTTGGGCATCCTGAAGGATATACAGCAACAGATATTATGTCACGTATGAAAAGAATGCAGGGATATAATGTTTTACATCCAATGGGATTTGATGCTTTTGGATTACCAGCTGAACAATATGCGATTAAAACAGGAAATCACCCTGAAGGATTTACACGTCATAATATTGAAACTTTTACACATCAGTTAAAGATGTTAGGTTTTTCATTTGATTGGGATAAATGTATTTCTACTTGTGATCCTGATTATTATCATTGGACACAATGGATTTTTAAACAGCTTTATGAAGATGGTTTAGCTAAAAATGTGGATATTCCAGTGAACTGGTGTGAAGAATTAGGAACTGTTTTAGCTAATGATGAAATCATTGATGGAAAAAGTGAACGTGGGGGATACCCAGTTATTAGAAAGAATATGAAACAGTGGGTTATTGATATCCCTGCTTATGCTGAAAAATTATTGGCTGGTTTAGAGGATGTTGATTGGCCTGAATCTACCAAAGAAATTCAAAGAAACTGGATTGGAAAATCTATTGGCGCTCATGTGCATTTCCAAGTTGATGGACATGATGAACAGTTTACTGTGTTTACAACACGTTGTGATACGCTTTTTGGCGCAACTTATTGTGTGTTAGCTCCTGAACATGAATTGGTAGCTAAGATTACAACACCACAACAAAAAGAAGCGATTGAAGCCTATGTGAAAGTCTGTGCTACAAAATCTGAATTAGAACGTACTGAATTAAATAAAGATAAAACAGGTGTCTTTACTGGTGCTTATGCAATTAACCCAGTGAATCAAAAGAAAATACCTATTTGGATTTCAGATTATGTTTTAGCAGGATATGGAACTGGTGCTATTATGGCGGTTCCTGCTCATGATGATCGTGACTGGGAATTTGCGAATAAATTTGGTCTTGAAATTATTCCAGTGCTTGAAGGTGGAGATGTTACAAAAGAAGCATGGACACAGGATGGAAATCATATTAATTCTGATTTCTTAAATGGTATGAACAAAGAAGATGCCATTGAAACAATGATTCAATGGTTAACTGATCATCATTGTGGTGAAAAGAAAGTGAATTATCGTTTAAGAGAATGGATCTTTGCACGTCAAAGATATTGGGGAGAACCAATTCCAGTGATTAATTTTGATGATGGCACTTCCGTTGCATTATCAGATGATGAATTACCATTGATTTTACCACCATTAGAAGATTACTCACCTTCTAAAAGTGGGGCATCACCATTGGATAAAGCTACAGACTGGGTGAATGTCACTGTGAATGGAAAAGCTGGAAAACGTGAAACAAGTACAATGCCAGGAAGTGCGGGAAGCAGCTGGTATTATATGCGATATATTGATCCACATAATGATCATGCGATTGCTGATAGAAAGTTATTGGATCACTGGTTACCAGTTGATTTATATGTTGGTGGACCAGAACATGCTGTTGGACACTTATTATATTCTCGTATGTGGAATCGTTATTTATACGATAAAGGATATTTGTCACATCCTGAGCCATTCCAGAAATTATATCATCAAGGTATGATTTTAGGAACAAATGGTGAAAAGATGAGTAAATCTAAAGGTAATGTCATTAATCCTGATGATATTGTTCAAACTTATGGGGCTGATACATTAAGAGTTTATGAAATGTTTATGGGACCTTTGGAAGCAAGTAAACCATGGAGTGAAACAGGTGTTGACGGTGCTAGAAAATGGTTGGATCGTGTGTATCGTTTGATTGTGGAATCTGATAAATTAAGTGATGAAAATGATCATTCATTAGACTTTGTTTATCATTCTACTGTTAAAAAAGTCACTCATGATTATGAAACATTAGGATTTAATACTGCTATTTCACAAATGATGATTTTTGTCAATGAAGCTTATAAAGCTAAAACTGTCTATCGTCCATATGCTGAAAACTTAGTGAAAATGTTAAGCTGTATCGCTCCACATGTCTGTGAAGAAATGTGGCAGTTACTTGGACATGATGAAACATTAGCTTATGAACCATGGCCAACATATGATGAAGCGATGTTGGAACAGTCAACAATTGAAATGGCTGTACAGGTTAATGGAAAACTTCGTGCTAAAATCACTGTGAATAAAGATGAAGATGATGAAGTCGTGAAACAGGAAGCTTTAGCTCAAGATAATGTAAAAACACATACTGATGGAAAGAATATTGTGAAAATTATTGTCGTGAAAAATAAGATTGTCAATATTGTTGTGAAATAATTATATTTTTATAAGTTATTTAAGTAGAGATTTATTATTTGATTTCAAAATATAATCTCTACTCTTTTTGTATAAAATTGATACATTGTACAAACTACATATATAACTCTAGATAAAAGAATGAAGAACTTCATGTAAAAATGTTATAATCTCATATATGAATGAACTAATAGTAAACTATTCATACGACATTACTGGTTTTATTGAACCGTTTATTGAAAATGATATTACAAAAACTCATAGAGTCAGATTTGATTAAATAGAGGATTTTGTTTAAGACATATTTGATAATTCTATAATATTCTAATGTTTTTGTTTGTAATTAATTATTCAATTTTTTCGTCAAAGATATGTTTTAACTAGTTAATTAAAATGTCTAGATTTTATAAGAAATTTAACTGAAATTAATTTGTTATTTTAATTTGGTTGTTATTTTTGATAAAATGTATATATTAATAAAATCGTCAAATATTTTTAATAGTTAGAAAACAAATCAAAGGAAGTGGCAATATGGATAACAGCGATTATCAACAATATAAAATTGCTAAAACAATTTCTGAACAAATTGAGTATTTAAATAAGAATAAAAGAGTACAATTTAATTGTATGAATAAAGATACAGCAAAAGATAAATTATTAGAATATAATTACATTCATATTATTACGCCATTTAAACATAAATTTGCAAAACTAAATGAAAACAAAGAGGTTGAAAGAGTTAATGGCAATCATGTATATGAAAGAGATGTTGATTTTAATGAATACTATTCTTTATTCAGAGATGAAAGAAAAAGATATCCAACAATCATTTCTAATATACTTGATTTTGAAATTCACTTTAAGACAATCACAGCATATCATATATTAATATCTAATGATATGAGAGATTCTAACCAGCTTCAATTATTTCTTGATTCATTGAAACTTCAGTTTTCTTTTTTAGAATCACGATATACTAAAACTAGAATATCGCATATGAATAATCACATAGATTCTTTAAAAAAAGATATTTTTAAATATGCAAATGTCTATTGTTTTTTTGATAGAATGAGTTTAGGGAATATGTTAACAATATTTACATGTCTTAATCATCATTTACAAAATAAAATATTTAAAGATTTAAAGAAATACCAAATGACTTTTAATGTTGATCAAGTTCCTGATTTTATAAATAAAGTTTTCTGTTTGGTATCAATTAGAAATTGTGTAATGCATTGTAATAGTTTAGAAATCTTAATTAGATTTTATAATCCTAAAACACATGAATTAAGAAAAAACTCTGATAGGAAAAAATATATAAATATGATTCGAATCTTGAGTATAGAAAAAGCTCACGAATAATCGTGAGCTTTCTTCCGCACCGTGTGCCATTTACATTAATATTATATGCAAATATTATAAAAATATCAACTAAAAGTATAAATCTTTTATATTTATCCCAAATTATTCATGAAAGCAAATTTGTGATGAAAAATTTATAAATCATGTCTATTTTCTAGCTTAAAAAATGTTATCCACCGTAAAATTGTGAATAACCGTAGCTAAAAAAGTGTAGT